>JAESQQ010000034.1 GCA_016765095.1 Planctomycetota bacterium
CCTTGGTATCCGCCACCACCGCCGCCACCCCGGTCGCTTCGACCCTCGTATCCGCCGCCACCGCCGCCACCACCGCCGCCGCCTCGCGGCGCGCGATCGTCGGCTCGACGCGGGTGAATCACGTTGCCCCGCAGGCGAACTCCTTCGAGCGCTTCAAGGATTCGCTCGACGTGCTTCTCTGGAACCGAAACGAAAGTCACTCGTTCGGTGATGTTTATGTTCCCGACCACGCTGCCAGGCAGATCAGCCTCGTTGGCGATCGCTCCGACAATGTCGCCTGGCCGAACTCGACCCGCGCGCCCAACCGGAATCACGATCTCGGTCTCGGGGCCTTGATCGGAGTCGTCGCGCGGGCGACGCGGCCGCTCCTGGCGCTCTCGATCTCGGTGGTGATCCCGCTGTTTGCGCTCAGGCTCGGGCGGCACGGAGAGAGGCCCGTCGCCCCACGCCAGACGCAGCGCCGCAGCGGCGATTTGGCTGGGCGAGAGGTCGTTCCCAAACGCGGTCACCCACTCACTAAAGTCCTCGAGCCCCTCGCCCGCCAGAGCGACGATCTGCGTCGCGAGGCGACCCCTCCGCATTTCGAGGACCTCATGCTGCTGCGGGAGGCGAAACGGCGTCATGTTTTGACCGCTGTAGCGCTCGATACTGCGCAGCAGGCGCTGCTCGCGCGGCTGCCAGAACGTAATCGCCTTGCCTGTTCGACCCGCCCGGCCGGTGCGTCCGACGCGGTGAACGTAGACCTCTTGGTCGCGAGGAATGTCGAAGTTGATCACGAGTCCAATGTGATCGACGTCCAACCCTCGCGCCGCGACGTCGGTCGCGACCACGACCTGGGTCGAGCGTGACCGCAGGCGACGAACGACTGCCTCACGATTCGACTGGTTCATGCCACCGTGAATCGCCTCGGCCGCGTGGCCGTGCGCGGTCAGGCGCTCGGCCAAGTCAGCGGTGGCCATTTGGGTCCGAGTGAAGATCAGAATCGCCTCGTGATCCTCAGACTCAAGGATCCGCTCGACGGCGAAGTTCTTGGCTTGGAGCCCCGAGAGCCGGAGCGAGAGCTGCTCGCAGTTGGCAACGGTCAGCGTCTTCTGAATGATCTGAACGTCGGCCGGGTTAGTCAGGAAGCGATCCGCGACGCGACGAATCGGGCGCGGCATGGTGGCCGAGAAGAGCGCGATCTGGGCATCCTTTGGCGCTTGCTCAAGGATCCACTCGACGTCGTCAATGAAGCCCATCTTGAGCATTTCGTCGGCTTCGTCGAGACCGAAGAAGCGCACACCCGAGAGGTTCAAGCTCCCGCGCTCGAGGTGGTCTTTGACGCGGCCGGGGGTCCCGATCACGACTGGAACACCGCGCCGGAGCGCCTTCAATTGGGGGTGATAGGGGGCGCCGCCGTAAACCGGCAGAACCTGCGCGCCGCGCTCGCCAAGTCGACGCCCGTAGGCGCGAACGGCCTCGGCGACCTGGAGCGCGAGCTCGCGAGTCGGCGTGAGCACGATCGCCTGGACACCGTGTTTCTCAATGTCGATTCGCTGCAAGAGCGGCAGCGCGAAGGCCGCCGTCTTACCGGTTCCGGTCTGAGCCTGGCCAAGGAGGTCGCGCCCCGCGAGGAGCGGCGGGATCGCGCGGGCCTGGATCGGGGTCGGCGTCTCGTAGCCCAGCTCCGCGACGGCGCGCTCGAGGTCGGGGTGGAGGCCGAGATCCGAGAACTTGATCTCCGTGGGCGCGTCTCCCGACTTCGCCTCGCTCTTCGCGGGCGCGTCTCCCGACTTGGCCTCGCCCGTCGCAGACGCGGCTTGCGGGGCGTCCTTGGCGGCGGGCGGGGCGCTAGCCTCTGGCGTGGTGTCCTGGGCGGCTGGCGAGGCGCTAGCCTCTGGCGTGGTGTCCTGGGCGGCTGGCGAGGCGCTAGCCTCTGGCGTGGTGTCCTGGGCGCCGGTGGTGTCGTCTTGGGTGTTGGGCGGTTCGGCGCTGGCACCTGCGGCGGCTTCAGCCTCTGCAGCCGCGGCCTTGGCAGCCTCCTTGTCCTCCCAGGCTTTGCGGGCGATCAGCTTTCTCGCGGCCTTGGCAGCCTTCTTCTCGTCGTAAGCCTTCTTGTTTGCGGCCTTTTTCTCGGCGGCGGACAGCTCCTCGACGGGGGCCTCGAGAGGCGCTTCTGGCGCGCCCTCGCTCGCGGGCGGCATGTCCGCAGCGGGGGCCTCTACCGCTGGCGCCTGAGCGTCAGCCGGGGCCTCGGAGCCGGCAAGCTCGGCGTTGGGGGTCTCGGGATCGGTCATGGTGTGGTCCTGGTCGTCTCGGCTGGACCGAAAGCCCTGCGAGTTAACGACTTGCGTGGTTGTACCCCAATCCCGTCGGCTTCCTAGGGAGAGCGCGCATTCCTACGGACGCGCGAAAGGCCCCTGACCGTCGCGAGGGACACCTCTCGCTAGGCCTCGAAGATCAACTGAAGAAGCAGAAGGGGGTCGCCCCCAGAGCCCACCCCTGTCCCAGCGCGTCGGTGGGCCTCGCGCATCACACCGACTGGATCGTCAATGTAGGTCTGGTTGTTTCGCCGAGCGGCAGCGTAGAGCTCTCGGATCCGACCCTCGGATTGAGCGGAGACCTGGGCCACCCCCGTCAACTCGTTGGCGTCCAACCAGACCAACATGCAGTTCTCGCAGCGATCGAGTTCGACGTGAGGGAGACCCAAGTAGGCGAACGTCTCCATGATCCGTCCGCAGAGACAGACCAGCTTCCCCTCGGGAGCGGGCAAGGGCGAGAGCGCGACGTCGAGATCGATCACGCCCACGAGATCCCTCGCCATGGCCTCGGCGATTCGACGGAGATCGCGGAGGCCGACCTGAAACCCGTGACAGGCTGGGCAGCGCTCGACCGGGGTCGAGCGGTAGGACTGGGCCACAAGCTCAGCCTCGTTGCAGCGGGGGCAGCGCATGTCTCGATCATGGCTCGAACGACCCTCGCTGAGCAAGCCCCCCCAGAGAGTCACAGATAGGATCAAGGCATGACGATCCTCGTGAACGCCTACTGCACGACGCGCGAGCTGCCCCCGCTCGAGTTCCCGCACTCCCTCAACTCACTCCGCGACCTCAACGACGCTGAGCTCCCCGAGCACCTCGAAGGATTCGCCGGCTACGTCGCCGGCCGCGGCGAAGCCATGACCCAGACCCGCTATCACGTGATTCGCCACGTCCTGCGAGTCCAGCACCACCTCAGCCTCGAGCTCGAGTCCGAACACATGGACGCGTTCGCCGGTTGGGCCGCGGAGGCGAACGCGCTCGTGTTCCTCTCCGACGGGACCGTGCGAGACCCAAAGGGGGCCGTCCTGGTCCACCCGACCGACCTCGAGCCAGACACCGACGCCGAGATCCCCTTCCCCCAAGACGCCCACGCCCGCAAAGCGGTCAGCATGGAGCGCCTCGAGGCCCTCGAGATCGAAGTCCCCGCCAGCCTCCCTCCCGTCCTGGGCGCGGGGGAGGTCGAGCTTCGCCAGCCGATTGACGTCGCTCGGCGCGCCCTCGGTCTGCTCGTGCTCGCGAACCGCGCCGAGTCCCTCAACCACGGCTCGCCGCTTCCCCTCGAGACGCTCCGCGAGCAGACTCCGCAGGGGTTCTTAGCCCTCAGCCCTCGAGAGAAGGAGTTCCTCGCTGCAGACCCGCCCGACCGCCAGGAAGTCGTCCAGTCCGTGTGGCGTTACGAAGCGTTGTTCTTGCTCCAGTGGGCGCTGGGGCTCACCGACAAGCTGCCGCTCCCGACCGGGATCTGTGACGTCCCAGCCCTCCGGGAGCGCATGCGGACGAGCGACCTCTCTAGCTCGCCGAGCCTCCGCCCCGTGGGCGAAATCTTGGCCGCCCTCGACCTCCACCTTCGGCTCCACTGGGCCGTCCGACAGGCCCGCCTGGACGAGAAGGAGCCCCCGGGCGACCTGTCGCCTGGCGTCGTCCTTGAACGACACTATGCGCTGAACTGGCTGATCCGATTTGAAGAGGCCGAATGGGACGAGGTCGACGTTCCGACTTGATCGGACGCCGCGCAGGACTAGCGCTTCTTGCCCTTCTTGCCCTTCTTGGGCTGCTGGTTCGCGCGCCCTTTGTTCTTGGGAGCCTGACGGAACCCCTTGCGAACCTGCCCCTGCGCCATGCCTTTGGGGACCTCGAACTTGAGCATGAACCAGTTCTGGCCAAAGCCCTTCATGTTCATTTTCTTGCCGTTTTTGAGCCGGTCAAGATTGTCCGAGGTCTCAGCGTTGGCGCGGACCACCTTCGAGGTCTTGTTGAGCACGGCGACGGCCTCCTCGTGCTGACCGTCCTTCTCATGAAACCAAGCGAGGAGGTTGGGGAGCATCGCCGAGTCTTTGTTGAACTGGATCCCCTGAGTCAACGCCAGCTTGGCGTCGTCCTTCTTGCCCGCCCGATAGAGGAGCGCGCCGAGCACGAGCGGGCCCTGGGGGATCTTCGGGTAGCCCTTGGCGAGGAACTCCGCGGCCTTCTCGTCCTCCCCCATGGCGTAGTGGAGGATCCCGATCTGGGTGTTGATTTGCCGGTCGAGGAAGAGCTGCCAGCGGCTGAGCTTGCGCGCGCCTTCATAGGCCTCGATCGCCAGGTCGGCCTTGCCGGCCTGAGCATGGCGCTGAGCGGCCTCCAGGAAGGGCTGGACGCGCTTGCCGCTCAGCCGGGCGATCAGGAAGAACGCGCCCGCAAACACGAAGATCCCCAAGAACGGCCCCGAGAAGTAGAGCCGATCGTTGGGAATAAAAATCAGACTGAGGGTAGCGACGAGGCTGAGCCCGGTCGCGATCAAGAGTGGATACACGGCGTATGTCCGTTTGCGCAGGAAGGCCCACACGGTCTGAGAAGGAGGCCGCGAGGGCAAGCCTCAGAACAGGCTGGCTACATGCGGATCAGAGCGGAGCCCCAGGTGAACCCCGAGCCGAAGGCCGTCAACGCCAGCAGGTGACCGGGCTTGAGGAACTCTTGCTGGAGGGCCTCGTAGATACAGATCGGGAGCGTAGCGGCGGTCGTGTTGCCGTATTTCTCAATGTTGTTGAAGGCCTTGTCTTCGAGGCCCAGCGTCTTGGCGACCATTTCGTTGATTCGCAGATTCGCCTGGTGGGGAATCAAGACGTCAATGTCGCTGATCGCGATCTCGTTCCGCTCGCAGATCAGCTGGATCGTCTTGGGCATCCGGGTCACGGCGTACTTGAAGACCGTCCGACCGTTCATGTAGGGGTGGTGCGACTTCTCGTCGAGCATCTGCTGGGTCACAAAGCCCTCCCAACGCGAACCCATGCCGGGTGCGCAGAGCTCCTCGGCGTGGCGTCCGTCGGCGCCGAGGTAGATATCGATCAGGCCCTCGGGCCCCTCGCTCTGCTCGAGCACGACCGCCCCCGCGCCGTCCGCGAAGATCACCGTCGTGTCGCGTCCCTGGGGGATCTTGAGGATTCCACGGGATTGAATCTCAGCCCCGACGAGCAGGATCCGCTTGTACATGCCCGAGCAGATCATGCCGTTGGCGACCGCGAGCCCGTAGAGAAAGCCCGAGCACTGGTTGCGGACGTCGAGGGCGGGAGTGTTCTTGATCCCTAGCTTGGCCTGGAGCATGACCCCCGTTCCGGGGAAGCACATTTCCGGCGAGAGAGTCGCGAAAATGATCATGTCAATATCCTCAGCCTTGACCTTGGCCGCCTCGAGGGCCTCCTGAGTCGCGGTCAGCGCCAGGTCCGAGAGCTCGACGCCCTCAGGTACCCAGCGCCGCTCGACGATCCCGGTTCGCTGTTGGATCCACTCGTCGCTGGTGTTGAGCAGCGGCTCAAGCTCGTGGTTGGTGACGACCCTCTCTGGGACGCACATTCCAATCCCGCTAATCTTCATTCCAGGCACGAGACCCTCCTCTTCGACGACCAGTGTCTCTGACAAAAAGAGGGGAGGCAACGGGCGGGGGGGTGGCTTGACTCGCTCTGGACCGAAAGCGACGCTGTCCCGCCCTATCCCGGAGGTGTGGCGTGGAGTTTCCGATCGGCGCGATTGCCAAAATGCTGGGCGGTGAGCTCCTGGCCCCAGAGAAGGCGGGGGTGATCGTCAATGGCGTCGCCTCCCTCGACACCGGGGGCCCTGGCGACCTGGCCTTCCTTTGGAATCCCGACTTCGCCGAGCAGGCCAAGACGACCAAGGCTGAGGTCGTGGTCACCGCTGAGGCGATCGAGGGCGTGCCCTGCATTCTGGTCAAAGACCCGCAGGCCGCCATGCTGCTGATCCTCCAGCAGCTCTATGCCTTGCGGCACCCCGCTCCCAAAGCGGGCGTCCACCCCAAGGCCCACGTCGAAGAGAGCGCGACCCTGGGGGAGGGCGTCTCGGTCGGCGCGACCGCCGTGGTCGAGGCCCAAGCCACGATCGGAGCCAAGACTCAGATTCGCCCAGGTGCCTACATTGGCCGCGGGGCCCAGATCGGCAAGGAGTGTGTGATCCACCCCAACGCCACGATCCTGGACTACGTCCAGGTCGGCGACCGAACCACGATCTGGAGCGGAGCTGTGATCGGGAAGGACGGATTTGGATTCGTGCCCAACTCCGGCGATCGCCGGGACCTGAGCAAGGGCACGACGCGGATTCCTCAGATCGGCACGGTCACGATCGGCGACGACTGCGAAGTCGGCGCGACGGCCACGATCGCTCGCGGGGCCCTCGACAACACGGTCGTCGGAGACCAGGTCGTGATCGACGACCAAGTCTTCATTGCCCACGGCTGCCACGTCGAACAGAACGTGGTCATGCTCGGCCGCTCTGGCCTCTCGGGCGGGGCCAAAGTCGAGAAGAACACCTACATCATGGGCGGCGCCTGCATTGGGCTCGGCCGCACGGTCGGCGAAGGCTCGATCGTGGGCTCGGGCGCGGTCGTGATCTACAGCAGCGTCGCCCCTGGCTCAGAAGTCCTGGGCGCACCTCACCGCCCCGCCATGCAAGAGCGCCGGCTCCAGGTCACGCTCAGCAAGCTGAGCGACCAGCTCCCAGACCTCCGCAAGCGGGTCAAGAAGATCGAGAAGAAGCTCGCGGAGTAGCTAAGCGAAACCAACCTGCGCGGCACGCCGACGAGTTCGTGGACGCGGGTCGGGCAGACGACGAACGGGGCGCTGACACTAGCGAAGCTTGAGGCTCAGGCCGCCTCAGACTGGCGCCCCGCGGCAAGCAGAGCGTCGATCTCCGCCGCGAGCGCGGCGACCTCGCCTGTCGCTGGCCGACGAGTGGCGGGTGGCAGGGACCAGAGCGAACCCGTCAACGCGGCCCGAGCGTGCGAGGCGCGCTCGTGGATCACAGTCTTCGCGCAGGGGTAGCCGAGCTTCTCGACAGAGTGCCGAACCTCGCGGGTGGCTGACCACGACGCCCGAGCCAGACTCACGACGACGAGGACTGGCGTGTCCTTCGACTCGGCCTCGATCAAGCGCCGGACGTCACCCAGAGAGTCCAGGTCCAGGATCGAAGGACGAATCGGCAACACGACCAGGTCTGCGCACTGGATCGCACTCGCGACGGAGTTCTGGGCCGTCAGGGAAGGAGGCGTGTCGATCACGATCCGTTCGTGAGATTTGCGCAAGCGTTCGCAGGCCTCCTCGATCTCGGTCCCGTCCGCGCAGGGGTGCACGCTCGGGAGGACGCCCTTCCCGAGGCAGGCCTCAGCCCGCGCAGCCCAGCGCTCGGAGCTCCGCTGCGGGTCGGCGTCGATCAAGACGACTCGCTTCTGTTGACGGTGCCAGTACGTAGCGAGGTTCATGCTCAAGGTCGTCTTCCCGACCCCGCCCTTTTGAATCGTCACCGTCACGATCATGGCCGCACACTCCCGTTCCCTTATCGGGTGGGCGGCGCGCTTATCCGGAGGGGCTCCGGATTAGGCCTCGGGGCCAGGCTCGACGCGCCCGTCAGCCCCTACGCGGCCCGGAAGCTCGAGTCCTTCCGCCATGGCCTCGATCGCGTCGTGGAGTGCAGCGCGCTCGCTGCGCAGGCGCTGGATCGACTCGCGATAGCGGGCTCGAGTGAATCGGACCCGGATCGCGCGGAGGGTCGATCGAGTCTGTTCGGTGTAGCGCAGCGCCGAGACACCGCCGAGCGCCGCGAGCAGGAGCGTCAAGGCCGCGGCCGCGAGGGGAGAGGCGGCCACGGCTGCGGGGAAGCTCCCGCTGACGTTGATCCAGCCGAGCCAGGCCAGCGCTCCGACGCCGAGCCAAACCGAGGGATAGACCACGAGCCCACTCAGGAACTTGATCGAGGCCAGATCCTTGCGCTTTTTGGCGATGCGCTGCGCGAACCACTTGAGGAAGAAGTAGGGCGGGCCGTTGACGATCAGACCGACGACGAGGAGCGGCGGGAGGAGGACGTAGAGCCCGACGACCTGCGTCGCGAGGCGCAGACCCCACCAAGGGCTGGCCTTGCGGGGAGTCGCGTCGAGTTGGTGATCCTGGAGCCCGAGCGTGACCAAGTCTGCGTCGTACTCGGCGATCCGCTCCATGAGGGCCGCCGTCTGCTCAGGCGCTCGCTCGCGACTTGCGTAGTAACCCTTCCACACCCGCTCGAAGCCAAGCGTTCGCTCAAGCATGTCGGGAGCGCCGGGTTTTTGGCCAGCGCGCAGGCTCCGCTCAGCCCGAACCAGGCTTCGGGTGCGGTGCATGAGGTGGTGCTGCTCCCAATCCTCCGTCGGGTGGCAAGTCGCGATCAGCGCCCCCTCGATCGCCTCGGTCAGGGCGGTGCAGCGAGCGCGAAACTCCTCGTCGGGCGCGTCGGCTGGGAGCAGCGCCAGCTCGGGTGGCAACTCAAGAGGACGGTGGAAAGAGACGAGGACGTTGCTGTGGAAGACGTCCTTCTCGTCGTAGTGAAGCCCGACGGGAATGATCACGGGAGGAATCGCGTTCTCGTCGCCGAGCTGTCCTGCGCGATAGAAGAGGCGGGCCGCGCCGACCTTCAGCTCTTGAAGGTGAGAGTCGTCGTGACTGACCCCCTCGGGAAAGAGCGCCGAGAAGCTGCCCGTGGCGATCTTGGTCGCGAGCGCGTCGAGGCTGACGCGGTTTCGAGCCCGGCGCTCCTCGTCGGTTCCGCCGCCCTTGTCCTGGGCTCGATAGATCGGAACGGTCCCGATCGCGCGCAAGATCTGACCAAAGACTGGCACCTTGAGCAGACCGTGGCGAGCCCCGAACACGATCTGGCGGGGGAACTGGCCAAGGATCAACGCTGGGTCAATGATCCCGTTGGGGTGCCAAGAGACGACCAGGCCACCTCCCTCGGCGGGGACGTGATCGAGGCCGCTGACCTCGATCCGACGGAAGAAGCGCTGGAGGAGGGTGCGGACGAGGCGAACGGCGACGTCGTAGGTCAAGGCCCGAGCTTAGCCCGAGGGCCGCGCCGAAGCCGGCTCTCCAGTGCTACCCAGTCCGATCGAGGATCGATACCTCGCGCGCCCCCTTGGCGAGGAGCGCCTCGCGCTGATCCCGCCAGACGGTCCCGTAGCGATAGAAAGGGACCGCAGGGTAGAGGTGATGCACGAGGTGGAAGTTCTGGCAGAGCATGATCGGAGACAGCCACGGCTCAGCCATAATGTGCGTCGCCAGGAACCGGTCCTCCTTGGACGTTATCTGGTGCGGGCGGTGCGGGAGGTAGTCGAACGCGAACGCCAAGAGAGCGGTCGCGATCCGAGCTGGAACCAACACCACGAGCAGGAACGTCAGGCCTTCCCCTTGGGCGACGAAGATTCCGCCGGCAACGATCTGGGCGGAGACGCCGAGCGCGACTTCCAACGTCTCCCGACGACTCAACCGAACGCGCCCGGTCAGGACCAGGACGTAGTAGTGAAGGTCCTGAGTCAGCCAACGGAGAGGGAGCAGGAGGCTGGGCCCCGAGCCGCTCCAGAGGTCGGGGTCGCCTTCCTCGTTGGTGTGCTTGTGGTGGGCGAGGTGCATAGCGCGAAACGCAGGAAAGGGCGCCAGGAGGGGGAGGCCAGCCAGGCGTCCGAAGGCTTCGTTCAGCCAGCCCCGGCGCCCGAGCGAGCGGTGCGAAGCGTCGTGCATGGGAGTGAACGAGACGTAGGCCAACCCGAGGGCGAGGGGAGCCGCCAGCCAGAGCGGGAGCTGGTGCGTCATGGCGCCAATTACGACCGCCAGCCAGGCCAGGGGGACACAGAGACCGAGAAGGAGGGTCGGCCAAGCCAAAGTCGGAGTTCGGAGCAGCGTGGTGTTCATGGGTTTCAATATCTACCAGCGGGTAGATATAATCTACTCTTTAGTAGAATTCCTTCCAAGCCCCTGTGTCAAAGGCACTTGAGCCAAGTTCTTGTGCACGGGCCTCGCCGTCAAAGCGACCGTTCACTGGATGCGACTCGTTCTAGGGGACTAATGGCTGGACCCGGAGATTCCGCTACAGGGGAATGTAGCGGCGGGGTTTACAGAGCCTGACGTCTCAAAGCTCAAGAGGCGAGTCCGTCTGTCTCGCCGGGACAGGCGTCGGGCGGGGGTAACCCCCGCACCCTACAGATCGCACAGGCGCCCTCGGAGGGGGCCGGCCCGACCTTCCAAGGTGCCCCTTCTAGACGGCTCGCGACACGCTTTAACCGCTGCCTGTTCACCAATAGGAAAATCACAAAAAGCGCAATGAAAATTGCCGCAAAAGCCAGGTTTTTCAACAGACGCTGACTGTGTTCCTGTTGTTTTAATAGTGTGATTTCTTGTTCTTGTGTCAATAATTCTTTTTCCTTTTTAGCTGTTTCATAGTGGGTCTGCAGCTCTTCAAAGTTCTTCTGACTCTTTTCAGTGAAAAGGGAGTCC
>JAESQQ010000364.1 GCA_016765095.1 Planctomycetota bacterium
GAGACGCCGACCTGCACGGCCTCGAGGGCGGCGGGGGTGCAGCTCCTGACGTATCAAATCTCAAGATGAGAGCCCGTCTGTCTCGCCGAGACAGACGTCGGGCGGGGGTACAGCTCCTGACGTTGACGAGCCTAATCCCAGAGGCCGTCTGTCTCTCCCGGACAGGCGGGCGGGGGTAAACCCCGCACCCTACAGATCGCAAGAGGGCCTCCGCAAGGCACCCTCTTGGACGGCTCACAACACGCCTTGGTAGGGGCGGGGTTTACCCCCGCCCAACCCCCAGACCTTGCCGCTCGGCCTCTCTGGAGCTTCTCGCGCGCTTAACCGTCGCTACCTCAGGAGCTGTACCCCCGCCCGCGGGAGGGGGTAAACCCGGTAAACCCCTCCCCTACGAGAGCAATGGGGTGTACCGCAACGTGTGCTGGGCAGCACAAGTCGCCTATTCGCACTCGTGGCGCTGGAGCTTGCGTTTCGCGAAGTCCTCGGCCGAGACGCGCTCGGTCGGCCGTTGGGCGTCGAGCGAGCGGCACCAGGGTTCGTGGAAGGCGTCCTCGCCGGTGTTGCGCGCGTAGCGCCAGCCTTCCCTCGCGGCCTGGTCCACGATTCGACCTTGCGCTCGCGTTCGTCGGTAGCTGACGGCTCCCCACATGGCTCCCAGCACGAGCAGGCCGAGGCCGACGCCGACCAGGAACGACTTGATCGCGCTGCTCGCCATGAGCTCGCGCCACACCGAGGGCTCCGCCGGCTCGCCGCGGTAGATCGCGCCCCGCTCGTTCGTATCCGCGCCCAGGCGATCCAGGATCTCGTCCTTGATCGGGTCGAGGGTGGACTCGGTGAAGATCGAGTTCCCCGCGCAGTTGGGGCAGTGAATCGCCTTCCCGAAGAACTCGACGGGGACTTGAACGTGGAATCCGCACAGCCCGCACTCGACGAGGACCTTGCGGATCGCGCCGATCTTGCCCCGGTTGTTGGGCGCGACTGCGACTTCTTCGGAGTCGGAGGGGATCGGGGGGAGCGCCTTGGGGCGCTCGAGGCTGGTCTCGCTGGCCTCCTCGGCCGCGGCGCGCTGCTCGAGCGCGGTCAAGTCGAGGAGCGTGTTCTCCTCGGTCTCCTGATCGCCCTTCGCCTTGCGGACCGGGAACTCGAACTCGCTCGAGGAGAGGTCGATTTGGGGGCCGCGGTCGTCGGAGTCGACGCGGATCGGGACCGGGCCGCTATCGCTGACGTCGAGCGCGTCGTCCACAGAGGAGCGATCGCCGCCGTCTTCGCTGACGCGAGGGAGGACTCCGCTGTCCTCCGAGTCGAGCGGGACCGCGACCACTCCGCGTTTGCACTTGGGGCAGCGGTAGTAGCGGCCGGCGAGGTCACGGGAGAACCTGCGGGTAAAGGAGCAGTGACTGCAACTTGCTTCGAGAAGCCTCAGGAGTGCGCCTTCCGCACGGTCATGAACCGCATTAACCCTGGGAACATAGGGGGCTTGAGTCGAACGATCAATCGAGGCCGGGGAGCGGGCCTCGCGCGGCGCGAGAACAGGGGTTGTGGGCTGGCATGGGGAGTGCCTGGGAAGGAGCGAACCAATCGCTCTCACTCCGTCCGAAAGGCGCCTCATGACTGGTGTTCCCTCCTTCTTCTCCCTTCGCTCAGGCCCGCGAGCTGGACTCTTGGCCTTTCTGGGGGGGCTCCTCCTGACCGTCGCGCTTGTTCCCCTCCTCCGCTACGCGCTGCGGGAGCCTCCCGAGTTGCCCCCGGCCCGGGCTCCCAGCGACGACGAACTCCTCCACGCGGCTCTCGAGCAGGCGCGTGAGAACTGCCTGCTCGTCGCGCGCCAGAGCGATCCCGCCACTCGGGGGCCCTGGGTCCCACTCCGGGTCGACGCGATTCAGCGGGTGTTGACGACCGAGCGGATCCTCTCGGGGAGCTACGGCGAGCTCCCAGCGATCGAAGCCGAGTTGGTTTGGCTGAGTCGAATTGAGGGCCGCAAGCAGCTTCGGGCGCGGAACCTGGAGGACGTTCGCTTCCTGGTCGGAGCGATCCACTGGTACCTGGAGGGGGCTCTTGAGACCCCGAGCAGCGGAGAGTGCCACTTCAGGCGGGCACCGATTCACGACCCGGGAGCTCTCCAGGAGTTTGCTGGGCTGGAGTTCTCGGACCTGCTCAGCGAGTGGGATTAGATCTAGGTGGGAGCCTGGCCCGCCAGGATCCTGGCGGCACCCTGCAGGCTCTCGGCCAAAGAGGGGTGGGCCTGAGTGGAGTCGAGCAAGTGGGTATAGGGCAGACCGTGCTGGATCATGATCGAGACCTGACCCACCGCGGTGTCGACCCCCTGGCCCACGGCTCGCAGCCCCAGGATCCGATCGTCCCCCTCGGGGCCCACGAGTAACTTGACGAAGCCTTCCTTACTCTTCATTGCATGGGAGCGGTGGTTGCGTTCGTTGAGCCACGTGGCCATGCGCAGATTGGGAAAGCGCTTGCGAGCCTCGGTCTCCGAGAGCCCTGCGCCGGCGACCATGGGAATCGTAAAGATGATGAACGGGACGTAGTCCGTATCCAAGACGTTTCCCCCGCCAGCCATATGGCCGACGGCTTGTCGCCCCTCCGCTTCGCCGATGTGAACCAGACTCAGATCGTGCTCGCTGTCGCGGTGTCCCACGTCGCCGGCGGCATAGATGTGAGGGACGTTGGTCTGCATGCTGTTGCTGGTCGGAATGTAGTCGCGCGCGCCGCACTCCACCCCAGCCTTCCCGAGCCCGAGGTTCTGGGTGTTGGGCACCCGACCCACCGACAAAATGGCGGCGTCTGTAACGACCGGTTCGTCTCTGCCCAGGTCGGTGTGGACCTGTCCGTCGCTGACCTTCATTCCCTTGCAGCGAGCAGAAGGGATCACGGTCACGCCCATCCGGTCGAAGGAGGCGCAGAGAAGATCGCTCACGTCAGGGTCGTCGTGGGCGAAAATCCGTTCCTTGGTATCGACCAGCGTCACCTTGGATCCCAGGGAAGCGAAGATCGACGCGAATTCACAGCCGATCACGCCTGCACCGAGAATCAACAAGGTGGACAGAGGCCGAGCCAGCTTGACCACGTGATCGCTGGTGAGGATCCGTTCCCCGTCCGGAAGCATGCCGGGCAGCATGCGCGGGCGTGTGCCGGTAGCGATCAACACGAATTCCCCGTGGACTTCTCGCTCGCCGTCCACGATCAGGGTGTGCGGATCCGTGAACCGCCCGTTGCCCTGGATCGTGGTAATGCCCAGCTCCAGCAGCTCGGCCTGGCGAACCGCCCGCAGAGCTTCGGCCCCAGCGGTGTTCCCCGCCGACAGGGCGCCGAAATCGACCTCGTGGTCCCCGCTGACTAGCCCCCACTGATTGCGCACTGAGTGGTACGAGCGCGCGATCTCGTAGAGGCTCTTGGACTTGAAGGCTCCCTCCAAGCCGTAGCCAAGGAACACTCCGCCACTAATCAAACACGCCGTCATCCCGCGCAGAGCCGCTGCGGTCGCAGCCGCAACTCCGGCAGGACCTGCTCCCAACACAACGAGGTCGAACTTCTCCACACACCCCTCCTACGTCGACCCGAGTCTACGTCACCCCCTGACGGAATGGGACAAAGACAGCGGACCAGGCCCTACTGGCGAGCTTCGACGCGCTCGCGGACGGGTCGGCGTGGCTCAGCGCCCAAGGGACAGACGCTGGCGCTGACACGACCTAGCCCAGCCGGAGCCGCGCTGCATACCCCCCGTCGCCGCCGCCGCGGGTCGGGAGCTTTGAGACTTCCGCCTCCACGCTCAGGCCGGGGTGGCGTGCCAGGGCTGCTTGGACCTGCTCCTCGTTCTCGGCGGGATCGATCGAGCACGTCGAATAGACGACTCGGCCTCCGGGGCGGGTCAGGACAATCGCCTGGTCGAGCAGGCGCGCTTGAAGCCGGAGGAGGGGGAGCCGATCGAGAGACGCCAGCCGCCAGCGAACCTCAACACGTCGTCGCAGGACGCCTGTATTGGAGCAAGGGACGTCGGCCAAGACACCGTCGATCGGCTCGCCCTCGGGTGGGCGCGGGTCAGAAATCCGCGGCATTCGCGAAACAATAAAAGCAAGCC
>JAESQQ010000365.1 GCA_016765095.1 Planctomycetota bacterium
CCCCTACCAGAGCGTGTTGTAAGCCGCCCAAGAGAGCGCGGCCCGATTCCGATCTGTAGGGTGCGGGGTTTACCCCCGCCCGCCTGTTGGCCCGGAGGGTCAGCCGGCAAAGGGAGCCGAAAGGCGCAATGGCGGAACCTCTCAGCCAAGACCAAGAGCTCGCCCGCCGCCTCTGGGAGGCCGGCGTCCCCGAGGCGGAGCTCAAGGCCGCCTTGGCGGAGGTCGAGCAGCTCGCGGACCTCTCGTTGGCTGTGCTGGTCGTGACCCGAGGGCTCGCGACGGCGGAGGCCGTGCAAGCGAGCCTCTCCGGCCTCGAGCGGCTCGAGCCGAGCCCCGTCCCGAGCGTCAGTTCGCTCGCCGACTACGAGATCGTCGGGGTCCTGGGTCGAGGCGGCATGGGAATCGTCCACAAGGTCCGCCACCGCCACACCGGACTCCACTACGCGCTCAAACAGACCCTCCCCGCGGCAGACCCCAGCGAACACGAGCGCCTGATTCGGGAGGGGGAGCTCATGGCGCGCTTGGACCACCCCGGGTTGGTCCGGGTGCACACCGCCGACTTCAGCGGGGCGGCTCCCGCCTTCGTGCTCGAACTCCTGGAGGGGGGCTCCCTCCAAGACCGCCTCCGCAGCGGTCCGATCCCTCTCGAGGAGGCCCGCCAAATCGGCGGCCAGCTCGCCGACGCCGTCGCCTACCTCCACTCCCAAGGCGTCCTGCACCGCGACCTCAAGCCCGACAACGTGCTCTTCGACGCCCAGGGCAACGCCCGCCTGACCGACTTCGGCCTCGCGCGCGCGCGCGGCGCGTTGACGCTGACCCAGACCGGTGAGCTCTTAGGGACCCCGGGCTACATGCCCCCCGAGCAGATCTACGACCCGCGCAGCGTGGACGAACGAAGCGACGTCTACTCCCTGGGGGCGATCCTGTTCGCAATGAACACGGGGACGCCACCTTTTCAGGGGGAGACGGCGCTCGAGGCCCTCGACAAGGTCCTCAACCAGCCCGCCCCGACCCTCTTCTCGTCGCTCGGCGACGAACGCGCGGACGAGTTCGAGGCGCTCTGCGCGACGTCCCTCGCCAAGAACCCTGCGGACCGTCCGCCGACGGCGCTGGCCTGGAGAGAGGCCCTCGTCGAAGGGACGCGGCCCCCTGGCTCCCTCTTGCGCTCAGCAGGCCTCGCCGCTGGGCTTCTCTCCGCCGCCGCCGCTTTGAGCTGGGCCCTCTGGCCCGCAGGGCCGCCCACACCGCTCGGCCCCGCAAGCCCGAGTCCGGGCCTCAGCGCCCAAGAGATCCCGAGCCCCACGGCGCCCACTCCCCCGAGCAATCCGACGCTGGGGGAGGTCGCGTTCAGGTCCGACGACGAACTCAACAGCGATCGCTTGGGAGCCGCTCTCGTCGCCGAGCAAGTCTTGCTCGCGCGCCTCTACCCGACGATTCGAGAGGCCCAGCAGGACTGCGCCCTGATCGCCTTGCTCAACCCAGAGCGGGAGCGAGATCCGATCTTTGGACCGTCCCGACGAACGGCGCGACGAACGGCGCGAGAGGAGCGCGGCCGGAATCTATTCCTCGCTCGGCGCGAGCACTCCAAGAAGTCGCTCAGGAAGGTCGTGAACACAGGGTGGAAGGGGAAGCCCCCCGACCTCCAGCTCCACCTCCGCTGGATCAGCGTCCTCGCGGGGAATTCGGGCTTCCTCGAGGACCTAGCCTGGGCCTATGGGCTCAGGCCAGGCACGCCCCTCGGCCTCGCCGCCGCAGCTGTCCTGGATCGCCGCGGAGCCCCGGTCAAGAACCTTCCAGAGAACCTCGACCTCCCTCGCTACGACGAAGCGGTCAGGCTCCTCGACAACGAGGTGAGGCGGCTGCGAGCGCGCGCCCCGACCTCGACCCTGGGCTGGGACGCCGGGCTGCTCTCCCCCTTCACGATCGCTCGTCGAGTTGCGCGCCTCGTCGGGCGCCTGCCCGGCGATCACGACTGGGGCCGGATCGTGGCCTCCGCCAAGCAGCTCGGCCTCGAGGCCAGCGAACGGGACGACCCAGATTCGCGAAGTCGCCTGTTCGTAGCAGCCAGCAATGCGCCAAAGGCCCGCAGCAGGCCCATTTTCCTGGCCAGCGCGCTGGGAGGAAGCTCGATCGGACTCGCCGAGTTCGCCCGCGAAGAGCTCAGAGAAGCGCTCGACCCTTACTCCCGCGAGCGAGCGTTGCGCGCGCTCGTGATGACGGCCGTTGCCTTCGACTCCCCGAGCACCGACCCGGCGCCGACCACCCTCGAGAACCAGACGAGGATCCGTTTCTCGGCGCTCGCCTTGGCAGCCAAGCGACTTCACCTCAGGAGCCTCCTCCGTGGACTCCTGACGCTCGCCCGCACCCTCGGAGTCGAGCTCACCGACTCGAAGAGCCTTCCGCTCAGGAGCAAAGGCGGGCTGCCGCTGCCCCCGCCCGAGGAGGCCTGGGGCCTCGTCCGGCCCGTCCTCGACGCCTGCCTGCTCGCGGAGCGGACCGGCTCCTTCGACGCATTGAGGCGGATCCTCCGCCGCCAGTGAGGCGTCACCGATCCACGGAGCGCGACGCCGACGCCCAACGCCCCCTGGGCGGATCTCCTCAGAGCACCTGCTCGAGGAAAGCCCGCGTCCGCTCGTTCTGGGGCGCGTCGAAGATCTCAGCCGGCGTGCCGACCTCGACGACTCTCCCCTCGTCCATGAACACGACTCGGGTCCCGACCTCGCGCGCGAAGCCCATTTCGTGGGTCACCACGACCATGGTCGTGGTCGCCGCGATGTCCTTCATGACAGCTAGGACTTCACCGACCATTTCGGGGTCGAGGGCCGAAGTCGGCTCGTCGAAGAGCATTAGCTCGGGCTCCATGGCGAGGGCCCGCGCGATCGCGACCCGCTGCTTCTGCCCGCCGGAGAGTTGATCCGGGTAAGCGAGCGCCTTGTCCTCGATCCCAACCCGCGCCAAGAGCTTGCGCGCGAGGACCTCGGGGTCGGCCAGTGCCCGCACGCGGCGCGGAGCGAGGGTCAGGTTCTTGAGCACGCTTAGGTGCGGGAACAGGTTGAAGTGCTGGAACACCATGCCGACCCGCGCTCGAAGCCGATCCATGTCGGTGTCTGAGTCGAGCATGTCGTAGTCGAGGACCTGGAGGGTGCCTTCTTGCGGCTCCTCGAGCCCGTTCAGGCAGCGGAGCGCGGTGGACTTGCCCGAGCCTGAGGGCCCGATCAGAACCACGATCTCACCGTCGCGAACTTCGAGGTCGAACTCGCAGAGCGCGACCACGTCACCAAAGCGCTTGGTGATCGCGTTCGCGCTGACGACGACTTTCCCCTCGGACTTGGGCGCGGGGCTCGAGGACGGGCTCGACGCAGGGGCGTCGGCGACCGGGTCGCCGACCGGCTTGGGCTCGTCGCTCACCGGATCACCGCCTCGTCCTTGCCGGTCTTGGTCTTCGCCTCCAGGAAGCGAATCGCGAACGAGAGGCTGATATTGACGACGAGGTAGAGGACCGCGGTCACGATCCAGACCTCGAAGGTCTGATAGGTCCGACCCTGGACGTCGGTGGCGCGCTTGGTCAGCTCCTCGAGGCCGACGACCGAGGCCAGCGAGCTGTCCTTGACCAAGGCCACGAACTCGCTCGCGAGCGGCGGCAGGATCCGGCGGATCGCCTGGGGCAAGATCACGCTCTGCATGGCTTGGGCGTGCGTCAGCCCGAGCGAACGCGCGGCCTCCATTTGGCCCGAGTCAATGCTCTCGATTCCAGCTCGCACGATCTCGGCTATGTAGCTCGCGGTGAAACACGAGAGCGCCGCCACGGCGGCGCCGAAGCTCTCGAGCCCGAACGCGCGCCCAATGAAGAAGTACCAGAGCATGACCTGGACCAGGAGCGGCGTCCCACGGATCAACTCGACGTAGATCGCACCCAGCCAACGCAAGTCGCGGCTCCGGGAGACGCGCAACAGTCCGACGCCGATCCCGAGCGGCAACGCCACGCAGAGACTGAGTCCGGCGACTTGAATCGTGAGCCAGAGCCCGCTGATCAGGAGCCGCGGCCCGATCCCCTCGAAGAAGCGGGGCCAGTCCCAGGGGTAGCTGGTTTGGCTCTGGAGGCTGTAGAGCCAGAACAGGAAGGTCCCCAGGAGCCCGCCGTAGAGGACGAGGCGGAGGACGAGGCCCTGCTGCTGGCGCGAGTTCACCTACTCGGACTTGGCGGGGGTCTTGGCCGCAGGAGTCGCGCTCGGCGCCGGCACAGCTCCCCGCTTGGGGAAATACTTCGCGACCAGCTTGGCGTAGGTCCCGTCGTCCCGGAGGCGCTTGAGGGTCACGTTGAAGGCGGCGACCAACTTGGGGCTCGTCTTACGAAACGCGACCCCGATCGGCTCCTCGGTGAACGGCGCCCAGAGCCCCTTCAAGGTGTCCTTGCCCTGCTTCTCGACGTATCTCCGGAGGAAGGGGCGGTCGAACACGACCGCGTCGGCCTTCTTCTGGACGACAGCCAGGCAGGCCTGGTCAGCCTTGGGGAAGCGGAGCAGCTTGGCCTTGGGGAACTTCTTGCGGACCGCCTTCTCGCCGGTCGTGCCCTCCTGGGTCGCGATCGTGAGCTCGGCCGAATCGAGGTCCATGAAGGACTTGATCCGGTCCTCGTCCTTGCGAATCACGACGACTTGCCCGACCTCGAAGTAGGGGTCAGAGAACGAGACGGCCTTCTTGCGCTCGTCTGTGACCGACATGCCGGAAATGATCAAGTCGGCTTTGCCCGTGTTGAGCTCGCCAATGATCCCGTTCCAGGTCACGTTCTTGATCTTGACCTTGAGCTTGAGGTCCTTGGCGAACTCGTTGATCAGATCGACGTCGAAGCCTGAGAAGGACCCGTCGGCCTCGATCACCTCGAAGGGCACGTAGCCCGCGTCCATGGCCACGATCAACTCGCCGCGCGCCTTGGCGTCGTCCAGGGCGTCCGTCGGAGGCTTGGGGGCCGGGCAGCCCGTCAAGAGGAGGCAAGCCAGGACAGGGCCCAGGCTGAGGGTCAGGAGGTTTCTGCGCTTCATGAGGGAGTCCCTTGGAGGGCCTGAGCTAGGAGATCAGCATGCCCGCGACGGTCGCGGTCAGGAGACAGGCGATCGTGCCCGCGATCATGGCGCGCAGACCAAGCTTGGCGAGGTCGTGGCGACGGCTGGGCGCAATTCCGCCGATTCCGCCGATCTGGATCGCGATCGAGCCGAAGTTCGCAAACCCACAAAGCGAATAGACAGCAATGATCACAGACCTCGGATGCTGCAGTTCGCCGTTGGCCATCATGTTCGAGAGCTGGATATAGCTGACGAACTCGTTGACGACGGTCTTGATGCCGATCAGTTGTCCGATCTTGACGCAGTCGACCATTGGCACGCCCATCAGGAACGCCAAAGGCGCCAGGAGCCAACCGAGCATTTTCTCGATCGAAAGCGTGCGCCAAACGGCCTCCAGAGTGAGGTCCTCGATCATGTAGCGATAGGGCGAGGCGCTCGGTTTGACCCCCGCGAGGGCGATCCCCTTAATCGCTGGGGTCTTGGCCTCGAGGTCTGCTGGGTTGAGAGTCAACGAGCCCGTCGTGATCTGGCTGGCCGTGGCCTCGCTGGCGAGATCGACGGTCACGACCAGACCCTCAGGGTTCCCAAGAGCCTCCAAAGCCAAGGCGCTGAGGTCCTTGCTGACGACGGCCTCGGCCTTGGTCCGCGCCACCATGTCCTTGAGACCCTTTGCCTCCTTGAGGTCCTTGCGGACGTCGCTGACGCGCTCCTCCCAGTCGTTGCCGTAGTAGCCGTCAGCGACCTGGCCTGCGGCGAACCCAACCATTTGGTTGAACATGTAGACCAAGGCCAAGAAGGCCAGGAGCATGGCGCCGACGTTGAGGGCCAGCTTGAGGCCGTCGCCCGCCCCACGCGCGGCGGCGTCGATCACGTTCGAGTCGACCTTCTCGAGCTCGACCTTGAGCTCGCCGTAGGTCTCCGACTTCTCGGGGTCGGGCTCGGGGATCATGATCTTGGCGCACACCAGGGCCGCCGGAGCGCTCATGACCGAGGCCGAGAGGAGGTGCCCCGCGATTCCGGTAAACGCGCCCTGGAGGAAGCCGACGTAGGCCGCCATCACACCGCCCGCGACGGTCGCGAAGCCACCGGTCATGACCGCCATCAGCTCGCTCTTGGTCATGCCCTCGATATAGGGACGCACCAGGAGAGGGGCCTCGGTCTGGCCGACAAAAATGTTGCCCGAGGCCGAGAGCGTCTCCGAGCCTGAGGTCCCCATGGTCCGCTGCATGACCCAAGCCACATGGCGCACGACGAACTGCATGACGCCCAGGTGATAGAGGACGGCCATTAGCGCCGAGAAGAAAATGATCGTCGGCAGGACGCTGAAGGCGAAGTAGGCGCCGATCTCTGCGACCTGACCGTTGGCTCCAACGGGGCCGAAGGCGCCGCCTGGCCCGACGGGCACGTTGTTGACTTGCGCCAGCTTGCCGAACAGGAACTTCGAGCCCTCAGTCGAACAGTTCATGAGTTCAGTGAAGAGTGTGTTCGCGAAGTCGAAAGCGCTGTTGCCGAAGGGGCTGAGCACGATCAACCCCAGCATGATCTGGAGCCCCAGCCCCCAGGCCACGAGCTTCCAAGAGATCTTGCGCGGGTTGTTGGACATGGCCACGCAAATCATGATCAGGACGGCCATCCCGAACAGGCTCCGGAGCCGATCCAGGGGCGTCGTCCCGAGGCTCCCGTTGCCCTTGAGCGCCGAGAGGTCGATCCGCCGGTCGACCTGGGCTTCGTCCTTGGCGCCCTTGGGCGGGCCAGGCGTCTTGGCGGCCGCCTTGCCCGTCTTCTCCTGGGCGTAGGCCTCCTGGCCCCTAGGCCCGAAGACCGCAACCCCCGCGAGGAGGAACAGGATCACCGAGAAGAACACGAGCCATCGGCGAAAACTAGGCGTCACGAAGGACCTCCTACGAAGGGGGCGCACAGTCTAAGGACTTTGCCCGCCGTCTCTAGTGCGGTCTGGGAGGACTTTCAGAGCCACTTTCGGCACCCCCGGCACTCTGGGTAGGAGCCCTCCCTGGGGCTAGGATCCCCCCGAGCACCCGGAGGAGCGTCCTAGCTCGAATGCAGCCGATCCCAATCCCAGGCTTTAGCGACCCCGTGGCCTCGATCAGCCACCTCCTGGCCGCCTGCGTATTCGTCGTCCTCTCCTACTGGCTCGTCAAGAAGGGCCTGACCCGCAAGGGCCGCTTCTTGACGTTGGCTCAGTTCGCCTTCGCCTGCGTGTTCCTGCTCTCGGTCTCGGGCGTCTACCACTCCCTGACCCCCGGCACGACGGCGCGAGCGGTCATGCAGCGCATGGACCACGCGGCGATCTTCACCCTGATCGCAGCCTCGGCCACAGCCCCCCACATGATCCTGTTCCGCGGGATCTGGCGCTGGGGCATGGTTGCCCTGCTCTGGTCGATCGCGATCACGGGCCTGACCCTCAAGACCATTTACTTCAACGACCTCCCCGAGTGGATCGGCGTCGGGCTCTACCTCGGCATGGGCTGGCTCGGCATCCTGACGGTGGGCAAGCTCTGGCAACACCACCGCCCGCTCGTCGGCCTGTTGATCGCGGGCGGACTGGCCTACACGGTGGGCGCGCTCTGCGAGCTCGCCGAATGGCCGATCTTGATCGACGGCGTGTTCGGGCCCCACGAGTTGTTCCACCTAGCGGTGATCGCGGGCGTCGCCCTCCACTGGCGCTTCGTGCTCGCCTTCGCCGACGGCCGCCGTCGCCCGGTCTTTGCCCACGCCAAGGGAGTCGCGATCTATGCCCTCGAAGAGCACCACGTCGACGAGCTGGTCCGCTTGCGCCCGAGCCGCTCGCGAGCCGACGTGGATCGAGCCCTCCGCCACTCCCTCGTGGCTGGCCTGCTCAACGAAGAGGGCGGCCTGATCGCCTGCGCCCGCATGCTCTCGGACCGAGCCTTTGAAGCGGTGATCGTCGACGTCTTGATCGACGAGGAGCTCCGCAGCGACGAGCTCGCGGATCAACTCATGGAGGCGATCCTCGCCCACCCCGAGCTCCGGGAGACGCAGCGCGTCGGGCTCCTCTGCCCCGACGAGCTCCGAGACGTCTACAGCGAACGCTGGGAGTTCAAACCCGAAGCCCGCGACGCCTCGGTGCTCTGGCGAGAGTCCCAGGCGTAGTGGAGAGCCTCTGTCCCCCCGGGACAGGCGTTGGGCGGGGGTAAACCCCGCACCCTACGAATCACGCTCGGCCCCCCGAGTCGACCTCCAGCGGGGCGGGGCTTTACGTAGCCCCCACCCTATCGATCGCATGCCTCCGGCAGCGGCACCCACCAGCCCTCAGTAGGGGCGGGGTTTACCCCCGCCCGCCCCCGAGGTCGTGCCGGCGGCCTCTCTGGAGGCTGTAAACTCTCAGCCCACAGGAGACGCCATGCTCTTCAGTTTCGCCGAACGGCAGGTCCTTCACGCCGGTAACCCGGACCCCGCCGTCGGGGCGCCCAAGTTCGAGGACTCGACTCAGCCCCTAGGCTGGAATCACGGAGTGGCCGCCTACAAGGCCGCTTTCGGCGAGGCGGCCTAGGAGACCTACGGCCAACAGAGCTATCCCCGGCCCAGGCCCGCGCACCCCAAAGTGGGGCAGGTCTCAGCCAGAGTCCAACACTCCTCATGGAGAGCGGTGTTGCAGGTCGCGCAGGGCCAGCAAGCCTCCTCGTCCGAACCATGGCAATACGCGCAGCGACTCGCCCCGGGCACTCTCATCGCGATCTCGATCGTGCCCGACAGGGCCGGCGCGGATCGAGCCCGCCGGGGGCGCAGCCTCTCGGGAGGGCGGTCTCGGAAGCTGAACGCGAGCAGCCAAACGGCAAAGAGCAGACCGCAGACAGCGAGAGGGCCGAGGACGGTGTTCAGGCCCGCGTCTAGGCGGTGGAGGTCCGCTGCGAGGAGTAGGAGAGTGTTCATGACGCAGTGCGACGCACGCCCCATGCCAGGAGCTGCGGCATGGCTTAGACAGCTGAGAGCGCTCCTTCTGTTCGGCTATCCACACGTCCAGCGAGAACCGTTGGATTCCTGACAGCCGCCAAGCGGCGGGCACACGCAAGAAGCCCCCGCCGGCAGGACCGGCGAGGGCTCTCACGCTAGACAGTGGAAAGGTGCGTTGGGTTAGATCGGGCTCAGGTTGCCGGTCCGACGCGCCGGAGGAGCAGCCGCCGCCGGCGTGCTCGGGCGAGGCACGTTTAGGAACAAGCGGGGCTTGGCCCGTCGCTGGAGGAAGATCAAGTCCGGCGCGCGGTCGCCGTTGAAGTCCCCGCTCGTGCAGCCCAGCGAGTCGCCCGGGGTGTTCGACTGGGGGAAGTTGGCGACCGCGTTGACGAGGCGGCCGTTGACGTTGAGGAGCAGGCCTTGGATCCCGCGGAGGTTGGCGACCGCCAAGTCCGGGGCGCCGTCGCCATTGGCGTCCAGCGCGATCAGGCCGAAGGTCGTGTCAACGAGCCGAGGAAGAGTCGCGCTGGCGTCGCTCATGACGCCGCTAGGGCTGCCGAGGAAGAGCGCGTTCTGCTCTCCTGTGGGCGGGGCGTTGGCCGAGGGCGCACCCTCGCTCCCAATGAACACGTCGGGGTAGCCGTCTTGGTTGAAGTCAGCGACCGAGACTGCGGTTCCGTAGGTCACCTTGGGCGGGAGGAAGGTGTCGCTCCCGTCGGTGAAGCCGCCCTTACCGTCGTTGACGAGCAGGCGGTGGGGCGTCCCAAAGTTCGCCACGAACACGTCGAGGTCGCCGTCGCCGTCGAAGTCGATCGCGGCGATCCCGATCGAGTCGTCGCTGCGAACCGGCACCGAGCCGGCCGTCGCCTCCTTGAAGCCCCCGCTCGTGTCGTTGATCAGGAGCCTATTCTGGCCCGAGCTGGGCGCGTTGAGCCCCGCGTTGGCCATGAACACGTCGTCGTAGCCGTCCCCGTTGAAGTCCGCGACCGCGATCTTGTAGGTGAACGTGTCGTTGTTGCTCGCGAACGAGCCGCTGAGCGTGAACGTGCCCGCTCCGTTGTTCTTGAACACGCGGATCGGCTCCATGTTGGAGGCGACCACGAGGTCGAGGTCGCCGTCCTTGTCGAGGTCACGGGCGTGAACGTCGGTGGCTCGCATGACGATCGCGGGGAAGGCGCCGGGCCTGACCGTGAAGATCCCGCCGTTGTTCTCGAGGACCCGAGAGGCTGCCGTGTTGGCCGCGATCATGAGGTCGAGGTCGCCGTCGCCGTCGAAGTCGCCGGCCGCGATCCCGAAATCGTCCGTCGTGGACCCAGGCAGCGCGCTCGAGCCGTCTATGAAGTTCCCCGTCCCGGTGTTGCTGAGCGGCGCTGCGCTCGGCGGGGTCGTGCTGCTCGAGTTGAGCGGGGTCGTGCTGCCCGAGCCGATCGGCGAGACGCCCGAGACGATCACGGTCGTAGTCGAACTCGTCGAGGCCGCGACCGTTGACGAAGACGACTTGCTCTTCTTCGAGCAACCAGGGGCGATCACCGCCAGGCTGACGAGCGCGACTCCACAGACCAATGTGCTTAGCTTCTTCATGTTTTCTCCAGGGGCCTCAGGGGCCAGGTCTAGCTGGTGGACTCCTGGGCAAGACGCGGACCAAAACGCCGCCCCTTACACAGCACAGGGTTAGGAGGAGCCCCGAAAAACGGACCCCATCGCCGAAAAGGGCATGAAAGGCAGGCTGGTGCGCAATCGGCACGCTGAGACGCATTCGGTTCAGCTCGCTCCAACCTCATTCGCCCGGCGCCTTTACCAAGTTCCAGACGAGGGTTAGGATTCCGCTCCCTTGCGCTCCGGCCCAAGGTAGAGGCACCGCAATCGGTGCCCGAGAGCGAGGATCTCCCCATGGCGGAAGACGACGACGTCAAGTCAGAGGACGAGAGCGGCGAGCCTGTGGGCGAAGCCCTCGACGAGAGCGACAAGCCTGTGAGCGAAGCCCTAGGCGAGGACGACATCCAAGCCACTGAGAAGCTGCGCGAGGCCTACCGGAGCATTCTCGACGAGCTCGGCAAGGTCATCGTTGGCCAAGAGCAGGTCCTCGAAGAGCTCATGATCTGCATCTTCGCCCAAGGCCACTGCCTCCTGATCGGAGTCCCTGGCCTGGCCAAGACGCTCATGATCTCGACCCTGGCCAAGACGCTCTCGCTGAGCTTCAGCCGGATCCAGTTCACTCCCGACCTCATGCCGAGCGATATCACCGGCACCGAGGTGATTCAGGAGGACAAGGGGACCGGCGAGCGCAAGTTCCAGTTCCTCAAGGGACCGATCTTCGCCTTGATCATTCTGGCCGACGAGATCAACCGGACGCCGCCCAAGACCCAGGCTGCCCTCCTCGAGGCCATGCAGGAGCACCAAGTCACCGCTGGCGGCGAGCGCCACAAGCTCGAAGAGCCCTTCTTCGTGCTCGCGACCCAAAACCCGATCGAGCAGGAGGGGACCTACCCCCTCCCCGAAGCCCAGCTCGACCGCTTCATGTTCAACATTCTCGTCGACTACCCCAGCGCCGACGAAGAGTTCGAGATCATGAAGAGGACGACCACTGTCCAAAAGCACGAGCTGAATCCGATCCTCTCGGGCGAGGAGATCATGGCCCTCCAGGAGACCGTGCGGCGCGTCCCGATCGCGGACCACGTCACGCGCTACGCAATGCAGATCACGCGCGCGACCCGGATTCGAACCCCAGACGCCCCCGACTTCATAAACGAGTGGCTCAGCTGGGGCGCCGGACCTCGCGCTTGCCAATACTTGATCCTGGGCGGCAAGGCCCGGGCCCTGCTCAAGGGCCGCAGCCACGTCTCGATCGAGGACATCAAGGGCGTCGCGCACCCCGTCCTTCGCCACCGGATCATTACGAACTTCAACGCGGAGGCCGAGGGGATCACGCCGGACAAGATCGTGACCCGCCTCGTGGAATACGTGGACAGCCAGGAAGCGGCCGCGGCGAAGTAGCCCATGTCGACGGCCCCAGACCAACGCTTCCTCGATCCGAAGACCCTGACCAAGATCAGCCGCCTCGACATTGTCGCGCGGCTCGTGGTCGAGGGCTTCGTGACCGGACTCCACCGGAGCCCGTATCACGGGTTCTCGGTCGAGTTCGCCGAGTATCGCGAGTACGTCCCGGGCGACGACATTAAGCACATTGACTGGAAGGTCTACGCCCGCTCGGACCGGCTCTATATCAAGCAGTACGAGGAGGAGACCAACCTCACGGCCACGATCCTCGTCGACGGTTCAGAGTCCATGCGCTACGGGAGCGATCCTGAAGGCCCGACCAAACTCAACTACGCCTGCTTCATAGCGGCCTCGCTCGCCTACCTCGTCCTCCGTCAGCGCGACTCGGTCGGGCTCGGGGTCTTCGACGACACGGTCCGACGCTTCATTCCGCCCGGCTCGAGCCCAGCGCACCGCAACCTCCTCTTGAGCACGCTCAACGAGATCGAACCCCGCGAGCGAACCGGCCTCGGTCCCGTGTTGCACACCATGGCCGAGCGCTGCAAGCGCAAGGGCCTCGTGATCATCGTCAGCGATCTGTTCGACGATCCCGCCGAGATCTTGGCCGGCCTCCGCCACTTCCGACACCGACGCCACGAAGTGATCGTGTTCCACGTCATGGACCACGCCGAGCGAACGTTCCCCTTCCAGTCCGTCACGAAGTTCCGCGGACTCGAGTCCTTGGGGGAGGTCCTCTGCGACCCGAGCGCGGTGCGCCAGGCCTACCTCAACGAAGTCGAGTCGTTCATTGGCGAGCTCCGCCACGGCTGCCGCGCCGACCGAATCGACTACGTCCCCGTCGACACCCAAACGCCCCTCGACGTCGTGCTCACGAGCTACCTCGCGACCCGGGCCGGAATGAAGCTGAGCTAACGCCGTGCTGAGCCAGTTCTTCGCCCACCCTCTAATGCTTGCCGGGATCGCCGCGATCGCGGCCCCGATCGCGTTGTTCCTGCTCAACCGATTCCGGTTCCAGACGATCGACTGGGCGGCGCAGCTCTTCTTGCAGCGCGCCTTCCAGCGCCAAAAGCGCCGCCTCCAGATCGAGAACTTGCTCCTCCTGCTCGTCCGCTGCTTGATCCTGATCATGATCGCGACCGCCATGGCGCAGCCGCGCCTTGAGAGCGGCGTCGTCAAGAACGAGGGGGAGGCGACTCGGAACGTGTTGATCGCGATCGACACGAGCTACTCCATGGGCTACCAGGTCGGGACCAACGAGAGCGAGACCTCCCTAGCCCAGGCCCGTCGGACGGCGATCGATCTGATTTCGTCCCTCAAAGACGGCGATCGGGTCAACGTGATCGCGTTCGACACCAAGGCTCGCCCGCTCTATCGCACGGGGCCGATCGTGCTCAGCGAAGTCGCACGCGCGAAGCTCCTCGGCGACTTGACGGACGCGCCTGACATGCAGGCCACCGAACGCGGCACCGACTTCAACGAGCTCCTCCGCGCGCTCCCCGACGCGCTCCGCCCCTACGACTTCTCCGCCGACGGGAAGCCCCCCAGCGAAGGCGCTCAGCCGAGCCCCAAGGCGGTCTTTATCCTGACCGACTCGCAGCGACGCAACTTCCTCGACGGCAAGGGGCGCCCCCTCGACCGAGGCATTGGACGCGTCGGCGGCGACATCAAGAAGCTCGGAGCCCAGCTCCTGCTCGTCGAGTGTGGGGCCGCGGAGCCCCGCAACGTGACCGTGACTCGGATCGCGACTCGCGACCCCGTCGCGGGGCGCGGCCTGCCCTGCGACGTGGAAGTCACGGTCCGCAACAGCGGGAGCGCGGCCTCGGGTGAGCTGAGCCTCGAATACTGGGTCGACGGAGAGCGCGACCAGAGCGTGACCCTCAGCCTCCAAGCCGACGAGGAGCAGACGCTCGAAGCCCGCCGACTCGTGTTCAAAGACTCCGGCCTCCACCGGGTCGAAGTCCGAATCAAGTCCGACCCCCTCAAGATCGACTCGCGCCGCCACCTCGTGATCGACGTCCGCGACGAAGTCCGCGTCCTGCTCGTCGACGGCGAGCGCAAGCGCGAAGCCCTCCTGAGCGAGACGGACTGGCTCAAAGAAGCGCTCGAGGTCAACGCCTACGGCGACGCTGACGGACCCGGCCTGATCCGAACCGAGGTGATCCGCGAGAGCGAACTCGAGAGCCAAGACCTCCGCAACTACGACGTCGTGTTCCTCGCAAACGTCGTCTCGTTCGACGAGAAGTCCGTCACCGCGCTCGAGGAATACGCCCACCGCGGCGGCGTCGTGGTGTTCGGAGTCGGCGGCCTCGTCAACCGCGACGCCTACAACCAGTTCCTCTGGCGCGAGGGGGCGGGAATCTTCCCCGCCAAGCTCCTCGAGCCCCAAGGCGGGACCTACGACGCCGCGAAGCTCGATCAGAACGCGCCCGAGTGGGTCCTCGAAATGAGCGACGTCGAGGACCACGCCCTCGAAATCTTCGCGACCGACGAGTATCGGGACTGGCTCCGAGGCGGCTCGGTGTTCGGCTACTACCAAGTCGAGGTCGCCGAGAAGAGCGACTCTCCGGCCTGGGTCCCCCTGCGCCTCGTGCCCCGCAACGCGAGCGGCTCGAGAAGCGACCTCGGCGCGACCGGGGACCCGTTCCTCGTTGAGCGCAAGTTCGGCCGCGGACGAACGGTGGCTTGGCTGACGAGCCTCGACAGCGACTGGACCAACCTCCCCGTCTACGACGTGTTCTACGTCGTGTTCTGGCAGGCCATGGTCCTCGACCTCAGCCAACGAACTCGCCCCCCGATCTACCTCAAGATCGGCGGCCGCTACGACCGGGTCCTCGAGGCCGCTGAATACGCCTCGCGAGTCAAAGTCGTCTCTCCCGACGACCGCCACGAGGGCGTCCCCCTCGAGAAGCTCGCAGGTGAGGAGGGCTATCGCTTGACCTTCCCGCTCTCAAGCGAGCGAGCGGGGCTCCAGGTCAGCGGGCTCTACACCTTGACCCGAAAGGGCGTCGCTCAAGGCGAGGACCCCCCGCCCGACTACTTCGCAGTCGCCGTCGATCCCGACGAAGGCGACCTCGCCAAGTTCACCGCGCTCGAGCTCTCGGGCGCGCTCGGACTCGAGGTCCGCCCGCTCCGCTCCGAGCTGGCTCGCGAAGCGCTCCAATCCGACTTGGTCACGAGCGGAAGCCGCGACTACTGGCACTGGTTCATGGCTGCGGCTTTGGTCCTGCTCGTGGTGGAATCTGTTCTGGCGGCCTTCTTTGGCCGGCGGCGTCGGTAAGGAGACCCAGTGAACGAGCTCTTCTCCTTCCTTCCCCTCGCGCAGCAAGCGCCCAAGCTCTACACCCGAATTCGCTTCGATCAGCTCCCCGAGGGCTGGGTCGTGTTCCTGATCGGGATCCTGATCGTGGCCTTCGCGACGGCTTGCTACCTCCTCGAGCGCAAGAGCCCTCGCCGCTGGCTGAAGCCCTTCCTGACCCTGTGCCGGATCGTGATCCTGTTCCTGGTCGTCCTGATCCTGTTCCGCCCCATGGAGTCGCGCGAACTCCGTGACGAGAAGCTGGGCTACGTGGCGATCGCGATCGACGTCTCCCGCTCGATGGAGTTCAAGGATCGCGAGCGCGACGAGGCCCTCCGCGCGCGAATCGGCGAGGCGCTGGGTGTCGACGAGGGAGAGCTCCTCGACCTGACTCGCCTCGACCGAATTCGGACCTTCCTCCGCAAGGATCAAGGCTCCTTCCTCCGCGAACTCGCCGCCAAGAACCGAGTTCGGTTCTTCACCTTCTCCTCGACGCGCCAGCGCATGAGCAAGGCCGACCTCTCCCGGACCGAGGACGAAGACCAGACGCGGACCGAAATCGCGACGGCCCTCGCAGAGCTGGACGCGCTCGCGGCCGAAGGGTCGAGCACTGCGATCGGCGACTCGCTCCAGCGAATCGTGAGCGACATGCGCAACGAACAGCTGGCCGGGATCATTCTCCTCACGGACGGTCGCCGCACGAGCGGAAACGTGCTCGCCTCGGCAGTCGCAGCGCGACTCGGCCGCAAGGAAGTCAAGGTGTTCGCGGTCGGCGTCGGCGACGCCGAGCCTCGCCGAGACCTCGCCGTAGACGACCTCCGCGCCCCGGACGTGACCCTCGCGGGCGACGTCTTGGCGGGCTCGCTCGTCGTCCGGGCCCAAGGTTACGAGGAACGTCGCGAGGCGACGGTCCGCGTGTTCCTCGAGGGGACCAAGATCTTCGAGGAGACAGGCTCGGTCGGCGGCGACGCCCCCCGAGTGGCAGGTCTCTTTCGCGACCAAGGTCTCGCGCCCCGGCGAATACATGCTCAGGGCGGAGGTCTCCGCCGACCCCGACGAGCAGGACCTCGAGAACAACAAGACCAAGCCCCGTCGCGTGCGGGTCATTGACGAGCGGATCCGGGTCCTCTACGTCGAGGGCTACCCGCGCTGGGAGTATCGCTACCTCAAGAACGCCCTCGTCCGTGACAAGCACATGGAGGTGCAGTGCCTCCTCGTCTCAGCGGACCCGGAGTTCATTCAGGAGTCGACCTCAGGCGTGGTCCCGCTCCGCCGCCTTCCGCCCAAGGAGGAGCTCCTCAAGTACCACGTCGTCATTCTGGGAGACGTCAAGCCCGAGGCTCGCCACCGCAACGGAGAGCCCGTGTTCTACGACGGCGCGCTCGAGACGATTCGCGAGCTAGTCAAGGAGCGGGCGGGTGGCCTCCTGATGATCTCTGGCGCCCTGGCCAACCCTCGCCTCTACGGGACGACTCCCCTCAAAGACGTCCTCCCGATCGAGGTCGAGGAGGGTGGCTTCTCTGGAGGCGACTTCCGGCGCGACTTCCACCCCCGCCTGACACGCGAGGGGCTGACCTCCCCGCTGCTCAAGCTCGAGCGCAACGACGAGCGGAACCGAATCCTCTGGGAGGAGAAGCTGCGCGGCTTCTACTGGTATGCCGAGGTCAAGCGCGCCAAGCCGGCAGCCCACGTCCTCGCCGTTCACCCGCGCGCGCGCAACAAGACAGCCCCGCTCTTCGCCTGGCACCGGTTCGGCGCGGGGACCTGCTTCTGGCTCGGCGTCGACGAGACCTGGCGCTGGCGGGCCGAGGTCGGCGACAAGTACCCCTATCGGTTCTACGGGCAGATCCTGCGCTTCCTCAGCTTGCAGAGCTTCACCCGGAGCAAGCGCTTCTACATAACGACCGACAAGCGCAACTACGACGTCGGCACCAAGGTCCGGGTCACGGCAGAGGTCCGCGACGAGCAGGCCGCCAAGGCACCCAAGCAGGAGGTCCTGATCGACCTCCCCAACGGCCAGACCCAGCCCCTGATCCTGACCGCGGTCAAAGGCGAGCCGGGCAACTTCACAGCGACCTTCAAACCCGTCCAGACCGGTGGCTACAAGGTCTACGCCGAGCCTGGTGAGCGCTTCGGCGCAAACGAGATCGCGTCCCGCGAGTTCGACGTCACGCTCCCTCGCCTCGAGACCCAAGAGCCCCGCATGGACGAGGCCGCCCTCAAGCGCGTCGCGAGCGAGTCGGGCGGCAGATACATGCGCCTCGACGGCCTGAGCGAGATCCCAGACGAGCTCGTCGAGCTCCGCCAACGGATCCTGGTCAGCAAGAAGGAGAAGAACCTCTGGGAGGAGCACCGCTGGTGGGTGTTCGCCCTCCTGTTCGGGATCCTCCTCCTCGAGTGGCTCGGCCGCCGCGCGGCTCGCCTCCTCTAAAGCTAGAGGAGGCACGTTCATAGACGAGCCCAAGAGTGGAGGCCGTAGGTCTCTCCGGGGCAGGCGTCGGGCGGGCGTAACCCCGCACCCTACAGATCAGATAGGCGCCTCGAGTCGCCCCCCCCGGGGCCGGTCACAATACGCTCTGGGTAGGGGCAGGGTGGGGTTTACAGCGCCTGACGCAGCAACGGTCAAGCGCGCGAGGAGGCTCCATAGAGGCCGGGCGGCACGTCCTGGGAACCGGGCGGGGGTAAACCCGGGGTAAACCCCGCCCCTACGAGGGCGTGTTGCGAGCCGCCTGCGAGGGCCACGGTCGGTCGATTTGGGGGGCGCGAGATGCGATCTGTAGGG
>JAESQQ010000366.1 GCA_016765095.1 Planctomycetota bacterium
AGCTGGGGACGGCGGGGCCGCGGGGCTCGCGCTCAGGAAGCCCTCCTTGGGGTCGTGATCGTCCCCGACGCCGAGCACGACCGAGCCGACTTTCTCTGCCTTGACCTGCCAGCCTCGGACCAGCAGCTCTCCGCTCTCGTCGTCGAGGGTCACGATCAAGGTCCCCTCACCTTCGTGAAAAGTCGCGCGGTAGTGAATCGTGATCAGCTTGTGGCTGTTGGCGCCTGCGTGGACCCCAATGCTCCCGAGGGTCCGAGACTCGACCGACCCCAACACGCGGTTGAGAGCCTCAGCAAATCGAGTGAACTCCGCCTCTGTTTGGCGTTTGCGAAGGGTCGGACTCGCGGTGGCATAGGCCCCGGCGTAATCGAGACTGGCGAGCCGAGCCGAGAAGGCGTCGACCGCAGGCTCGGCGGCCTGGGATTGGTGGTAGAGCAGGCCGAGGAACCCGCCACAGACGAGGAGTCCAACGAAGACCATCCCACAGCCCATAAGGAGAGTGAGCCCGCAGCCGGGGGCCTTGGCGTCTGGATCGGCCGCTGTCGTCGTGCGTCGCATGGTCAACTCGCGGTCGTGGGCAGCCTGCCGAGGAGCCCGTCAATGAACCGAGTGGCGTCGAAAGGAGCTATGTCGGTCGGCTGCTCACCGAGCCCGACGAACTTGACCGGGATCCCGAGCTCCTCTCGAATCACGACCACGATTCCGCCGCGGGCCGTCCCGTCGATCTTGGCCAAGAACAGGCCCGTGACTGGGATCGACTCCGAGAACGCGGCGGCCTGGCGGACGCCGTTCTGCCCAGTCGTGGCGTCGAGGACGAGGAGCACCTCGTGGGGAGACTCGGCGATGTGCTTCTTGCCGACGCGGGCGATCTTCTCGAGCTCGCCCATCAGGTTCTTGTCGGTGTGGAGCCGGCCCGCCGTATCAATGATCAGGTAGTCGAAGTTCTTGGCGACGGCCTTCTCGTGGGCGTCGTGGGCGACCGCGGCAGGGTCCTGGTTCTGCTGGCCGAGGACGATCTCGACGGAGAGCCGCTCGGCCCACGTCCTCAGCTGCTCGACGGCAGCGGCTCGGAAGGTGTCCGAGGCGCAGAGCAAGACCCGGTGTCCCTCCTCGGCCAGGTGTCGCGTCAGCTTCGCGATCGAAGTCGTCTTGCCCGCCCCGTTGACGCCGCACACCAGGATCACGGTCGGGCCCGAGTCGGCCTTAGCGAGCTTGGGAACCTCACCGCCGAGGCGCTCGATCAGCTGGGCGCGAAGGAACGCGAGCACGTCGGCGTGGTTGGAGAGGGTCCCCTTGCGAAAGGACTCCTTGAGGCCGTCGAGGAGCGTCTGGGTCGTGGTCGGCCCAATGTCGGCTTGGATCAGGATCTCGTCGAGCGAGTCGATCACCTGCTCGCTCAGCTCCTGGCTCCCGATCGCGCGCCGGAGTCCGTCCAGGATCCCGCCCCGGGTCTTGCCGAGAGCGTGTTCCAGCCGTTCGAAGGGGTCGCTAAAGACCGGCTCCTTCGGCTGCCGCTTGCCGCGCATCACGAGCAGCGAAATGACGACGACCACGACGCCCAGCCCAATCAAGATCGGGACCGCGTAGTCGCCGAGGCCAGCGGCGAGGGTCAGCGTAGCTAGAAGTCCACTCATGACGTCAGTTCCCGGAAGGTGCGGCGCGGTCCGGCGCGCTAGCGCGCACGCGGATCTTGTCGAGGATCCCGTTCACAAATGCGCCAGAGTCCTGGGTGCTGTAGTTCTTGGCCAGCTCGACCGCTTCGTTGATCGAGACTGCGGCCGGGAGGTCCTCGCGGAACAAGAGCTCAAACGCCCCCAGCCGAAGGACGTTGCGGTCGATCGCCGCCATGCGAGTCAGCGTCCAGTTGTGAGCCACGGCCGCCAGCTCGGCGTCGATCGTGGCCAGCTCAGCGCGGGCCCCCAGGACGAGGTCACGCGCGAAGCGCCGGGCGTCCTCGTTCTCGGTGGCCGCGTCGATCTCGGAGAACAGCTCAGCGGGCTCAAGGTCCGAGCGGACGTCGAGTTGATAGAGGATCTTGAGGGCAGCCTCGCGAGCGATCGAGCGGGGGTGTGCCACGTCTAGGTCGGCAAGCTGCGGAACAGATCGACCATTTCGAGACCAGCGGTCGCGGCCTCGCGGCCCTTGTTCCCAGCCTTGGTGCCGGCTCGCTCGATCGCTTGCTCGATCGTATCGGTCGTCAGGACACCGAAGATCACGGGCTTGCCGGTTCGGCCAGCGACGCCGGAGATCCCCTTCGCCGCCTCGCCCGCCACGTAATCGAAGTGCGCCGTCGCGCCGCGGATCACCGCTCCGAGCGTGATCACGACGTCGATCTCTGCGCTCTGCGCCAGGCGCTCGGCGACGAGCGGGATCTCCCAGGCGCCGGGGACCCAAGCCACGGAGATCGCTTCGCTCTCGGTCCCATGGCGCTCGAGTTCGTCCACGCAGCCGTTGAGAAGCTCGCGCGTAATGAACTCGTTAAAGCGACCGCACACGATCGCGACCCTGACGCCTTCCCCGCGTGGACGACCCTGGTAAACCTGCATGTGGACCTCTGTGTCGGGGTCAGCCCCGAGGTGGGCGCGGATTCTACCCTGGAAGCAGCTCTGCGCCCGGCTGGGGGCTGTCGCGCTGGCGATCGCCTAGCGGAGCTGAGGCCCTTGGGTAGGCTCGCGCACGCAACGAAGGGGTCACGACATGCGCGGAACCTACTCTCACTCGGGCAAGCTCGGACTCGGCGCCGTGGTCGTGCCCGCGATCGGCATCCTGGTCTCACTCCTCCTCTCGATCGTCTACGCCTACATAAACGTCTACTCCCCCAACAGGGCGACCTGGACGCGCTCTCGGGCCTGGCGAGCTGCGGGCCCGTCTTGGGAGCGCACCTCCAAACAGAGCTCCTCCGCTGCGAGACCTGCGACACGACCGCGACTTTCCAAGTCAAGCTCGTCCAGCGGACCCTCGACGACGAAGGCAAGGAGAGCGAAGAGACCGACGATCTCTCCCCGCAGATCCTGATCGGGCCTGACGAAGTCGCTCGCTTGGAGCAGCTCGCCTTGCGCGTGGCGGGCACGGGGTGCCCCGAAGAAGAGGACGGCGAAGAATCCGAGCACGAGCGCGCTCACGAGTCCGAGCACGAGCGCGCTCACGAGTCCGAGCACGAGCGCGCTCACGAGGAAGACCTTTAGCGGGCGAGACCTGGGTCCAAAGTGACCAGGTTCTGGGGTGGGTCCCAAGCGGGACGCATGCGAACCGCAAACCCCTCCGAACAGCTGCAAGATAAGGACTTACGATCTGCACGCGCGGCACGCGGCGTGTTCTCTAGGAGGTGTGGAGGAGATGCTGTGAAGCGAGTGAGGTTAACCAGGCTGGGAGCGTCGCTGCTGGCCGTGGGTGGGTTGGGGCTCCTGGTGGCGGGTTGCTCGAAGGGCAGCAACGATGCGAGCAAGGCTCCCAGCATCTCCACGATTGGCTCCAGCGCGATCAGCGCGACCTCGACCCGAGACGTGCTCGGCTACGTCTGGACGGCTCAACTTGGGCTCAACACCTCGCCCAACGGCGCGGCGAACGACATGGCCACCGTCGGAAGCGTGACCGTGGTTGCGCTCGGCCCGGCTGGCGAGTCCGCCGACGTGATCGTGGCCAGCATCACGACCGTGACCGTCGCCGACCGCACCGGGGGCTTCCTGTTCGAACCGACCTCCCTCGCGGTGATCGGTTCGAGCGCGTATGCGGGCACGACCGGCACGACCGCAGGCGCGGGTGACATTTACCTCCGCACCCAGAACATTTGGAACCAAGTCGTCGACGGCGACCGCCCCTCGGTGGTCGTCGCGAGCCTCGACGGATCGGCCTACGGATTCGCCGGAGGAGTCGGCACTCCGCCCGTGATTCACTACCTCGCCGTGGGAGCGACGGGCTGGGATCGGCGAGACGACTTGTTCCCGACCCAAACCGTCCCGACCGCGGCGATCACGCACTTCAACGAAATGTGGATCGGAGGCGGCCCGACCACTAACGAGGGCGAAGCGAACCTCTACCGCGGGACCTTCACCACGGGCTTCCAGCAGGTCCCCCTCCCCCTGATCAGCCGAGGGGTCAACGTGCGCCAGGAAGTTAGCGCGCTCGCTTCCGCTTCCAGAGGCCTGATCGTCGCGATCAAGGACACCGACGCCACGAGCGGACAACCGCTGGGCGGCACGATTTGGTTCCTCGGCTTCGGCCGGACGACCCTCCTCGTGACCCTCAACCAGGAGGCGCCCCTCTGTCTCGCGATCCACGAAGGCACGATCTTCGCGGGGACCTCAAGCGGGAGGCTCCTCTACCGAGACCCGATCGGCGTGTTCCTCGAGGAGCCCAAGGTCCCGATCAACCAGGGGATCACGAGCCTGCTCTCCAAGACCTCCGGAGTCCTCATCGTCGGCCAACGCACGGTCAACGGCGCGCGCCTCTCGGCCAGGATCGGAAACAGCAACCAGCCGACTGGGGGAGGCGGAGGGGGCGGGGGCGGAACGACGAGCTACCTGACGACCGTCAAGCCGCTCCTCCAGGCGAGCTGCGCCTCGTGCCACGCGACCCTCACCACGCCCTACCCGCTCAGCACCAACCTCACCGATGACGCCACCGACTACGCCGCCACGATCGCCACGGTCACGACCCAAGACGCAGCGGGGAGTTCGCTGCTCACCAAGGCGAGCGGAGACGTCTCCCATGCGGGCGGGGCGCCCTGGCCCCGGGGATCGACGCAATACGACGCGATCCTGCAGTGGATCAACGACAACGTGCCCTTCTAAGCAAGCACCCTCCTAAGCGAGCGAGCGCCCTCCTGAGCGAGCGAGGGCCGGAGGCGGAGCATCTTCCTAGTAGAGCGGAGCACGATTCTGACCGAGGTCGCCGTCCTAGCGGAGGGGAGCCGTGAGGCCAGCTCTCGCGGGCGACCTTTCAGAATCGTAGCCTCCGGTCTAAAAGCTCCAGTCGTCGAAGAGCGTGTTGCGGAACTGCTGGAGCTCCTTGATCCGCTCGGTGCCCGCTGGGCCGACCTCGCGGAGGACCTCGAGGAGCTCGTTCTCGACGCGCCGGAGGCGACTCGCGATCAGCATCGCGAAGTTGTAGGTCACCTTGTAGGCCGCGACGTTGCCCTTCTCGATCATCGCGAAGAACTCCTTCCCGCGGACTCGATTCAGTCGGGTCCGCTCGCGGGCCGTCGCGTAGGCCGAGCGCGGCCGCTTGCCCAAGAAGGACATTTCGCCGAACACCGAATGGTTGGAGAGGGTCGCGATCGTGACCGTCTCGTCGCCCTCGCTCGGGATTCGAATGTCGATTCGGCCGTCGAGCACGATGTAGAAGCTGTCCGCGTCGTCACCCGGCTTGAACACGTCCGCGCCCGCCTCAATGTGGACCTCCTCGGTGATCCGAAGGATCTCGCCCACCTCTCGACCGGCGAGGTTGCTAAAGATCGGCGTTTGGTGGAAACGCTCGGTCTTGCGCGGCTGCAACTTCTTCGTTGGGCGCTCGTTCTTGCTGTTCGGCTCGCTGCTCACGAATTCTCCACGAGAGTGGGCGTCTGGCGCCCGAGACGTTCTGAAACGCTGATCTCAGCATGACCTGCCGAGGAGGCGAGAGGAAGTCCTAGCGGGAGAACTCGTCGACCCAAGGGGGTCACTAGATTCCGCTCAGAACAGTCGCCTTGCCAACCCGCCCGATCGCGACGATGTAGGCCGCGGTCCGGACCGGAATCTCCTTCTTCTCGGCGAGATCGAACACCGTCTTCGCAGCGCGAGACATGAAGTTGTCGAGCCTCGAGCGAATGTCGTCCAGATCCCAGCGGAACTGCTGAATGTTCTGAACCCACTCGAAGTAGCTCACAATGATCCCGCCGGCGTTGGCGAGCACGTCAGGCAAGACCCGGACTCCGGCGTCTTGGAACATCTTGTCGGCCTCAGGAGTCGTCGGCGCGTTGGCGGCTTCGACGATCAGCGTGGCCTTGACTCGGTGGACGTTCTCCTTAGTGAACACGCCGCCCAGGGCCGCGGGGACCATCACGTCGCACTCGACGTAGAGCAAGTCGTCGCGGGGGATCGCCTCAGCGTCGGGGTAGCCCTCGAGCTTGCCGTGCTCGCTGACCCAGGCCCGGACGGCTTCGACGTCGAGGCCGTTTGGATTGAGAATCGCGCCGAACACGTCGCTGACGGCGACGACCCGGCCGCCGCGAATCGAGAGGTGGTGGGCGAGGAAGTTCCCGACGTTGCCGAAGCCTTGAATTGCGTAGGTCCGATCCTTGATCTCCGCGTCCTCGCGCTTGAGCCACTCTCGAATACAGAACGCCACGCCGAGGCCTGTCGCCTCGTCTCGGCCCGGGGAGCCGTGGAGTTCGACCGGCTTGCCCGTGACGACCGCCGGGCTAAAGCCGTTCAGGCGCGAATACTCGTTCATGATCCAAGCCATGATCTGAGAGTTCGTGTTCACGTCGGGGGCCGGAATGTCTCGGTTGGGCCCGATCACGTCGGAGATTTCGCTCGTGAACTTCCGGGTGATCCGCTCCAGCTCACCTGGGCTCAGATCGCGGGGGTCGCAGTTGATCCCCCCCTTGGCGCCACCGTAGGGCACGTCAACGATCGCAGCCTTCCACGTCATGAGGGCCGCGAGCGCGGTGCTGTGATCCTCGTTGACGGTCGGGTGGTATCTCAACCCACCCTTGAAGGGACCACGCGCGTTGTTGTGCTGGACGCGGAAGCCCGTAAAAGTCGCGAGTTCACCCGAGTCACGCTCGATGACGATCTCGACTTTGACGACCCGTTGGGGATTTTCGAGCAAGCGCTGAATGCGCTTGCCGATCCCCATGATCTCTGCGGCTTGACGGAAGTAATAGGTGGTCTGATCGAACACGCCGGGCTCCACTTGGGGGTGGGGTCGGACTATAACGCACGCTCTGGCCGGTAGACCAACCGATCTGATCCCGTTGCCCGACGGATTCGGGTGCTCTACAATTCGAGCTCTTCAGGAGTCGACGTGAAGGTCCTGGCTGCGGTCCAAAACGGTGTCGAAGAAGCTCTACGCTCAGAAGGCGTAGACCTCGTCGTGGTTTCGTCCGAGGGAGATATCGAGGACGCGATCACCTCGGAGCCTGCCCTCCTCCTCATCGACGAGTCGCTGGAGTTCGCCCACGAGCTGGTGATCCGGCTCAAAGCTGAAGTCGACGGACCCGACCGAGATCGCGTCCCGGTCCTCGTCGTCGCCCCAGGCCCGCGTCAGTTCCGCTGTGTCCCCGACCTGGTCTTCGAGGGCGGAACCCCAGCCGCAGAGGTCGTCAAGGCTGGCAAAGAGCTCGTCTTGCGGCGAGCTCGCCAGCGGAGACTCTTCGACCAGGCCGCCGATCTCCTCGTCCCGACCACCCCTGAGGACATAGAGAGAGCCGGCGAAGTCGTCGAGCTCTTGATCGACAACGCGGGATTCAGCGTCGAGGACGCGGTCAAGCTGGCCCACTCGGTCCGCGAAGCGATCGGAAACGCCGCTGAGCACGGCAACAAGAACGACGCCGAGCGAACCGTGCGGATCCGCTACCTGCGCTCCGCAGATCGAGTCGCGATCGTCGTCTCCGACGAGGGCCCCGGGTTTGACACCAAAGCCTTCCTGGCCCGCGCCGATCAAACCTCTGCGCTCGAACACACCCGCTCGCGCCGCGACACCGAAGAGCGCCCAGGCGGAATCGGCGTGTTCATCATGAGGGAGACCTGCGACGACATTCGCTTCAATCAGGAGGGGAACATGATCTATCTCATGAAGCTCCTCCCCGAGAAGGAATAGTCCGGTGCTTGAGGCGGAGTATTCCCCCCGCCCCGCCCGCGTTCACACCACCCAGGCCTCAGCTCGAGTCGCCCCCGCGGGCGAGAGCCGCCGGTTGCGATTTGGCGTCACCGCCGACAAGGCGGGAGACGAGCTCCTCGACCTCTCGACCAAGGGCCTCAAGATTCGGACCCGAGCCGGTGCTCCGGCCCTCGACGAAGTCCTCGAGATCGCGCTCCGCCACCCGCACCTTCGCGGTCCAATCCGCGTCGAGGGCCGAGTCAAGTGGATCCAAGACGAGGACGACGGCGCCAAGACCGTCGGCGTCGAGTTCGAGAAGCTCCGCGACACCACGCGGGTCGCGATCATGCAGCTCGTGGTCCTCGAGCTCGGGAGCACCGTCTACGGCGAGCAAGGCCCGCTCGGCTACGTGGCTGAGGTTCGCCTCGCAGAGGGAGAAGAGCGTCGATTCGTGCTCTACGACCGCGAGCGGAAGGAAATCGGGCAAGTCGCCAAGCGCCCGACAGGTTTCTCCGTCGAGGGGATCGAGCAAGACCCACGCGAGCTCGTGACCCTCCAAGAGGCGGTCGCTGCGGTTTTCTCAGAGCGCAAGGTCCGGCTCGTTCCTCCGGTTCGCTAAACCGGAGGCTACGATTCTGAGAGGTCGCCCGCGAGTAGGGTCTCACGACTCCCCTCCGCCAGGACGGCGACCTCGGTCAGAATCGTGCTCCGCTTTTTACTAAGAGATTCTGAGATTCACTTAGTCAACGGAGTCCGCGCCAACCATCACGCAACCGCTGATGGTCGTGAACTCCGTTTAGCCGAGTTGCACGAAGTCGAGGGCGACGTCGAGGGCCGGAGCGGAGTGGGTCACCCAGCCCGTCGAGATCCGATCGACGCCCGTCTCGGCCACCGCTCGGACCGTCTCGAGCGAGATTCCGCCGGAGGCCTCTAGCTGGGGCGGACTCGCGCCCCGCTCAAGCGCGTCGGCGCGGACGGCCTCGACGGCGGACTTCAGGCCGGCCGGCTCGAAGTTGTCGAGGAGCACAATGTCTGCTCCAGCTCGGGCGGCGGCGAGAGCGCCGTCTTGGCTCGTGACCTCGACTTCGACGGGCGTCTCGGGAGGAGCCGCCTCTCGCGCCAGGCGAACGACCTCGGCGACGGCGCTCTCCCCACCGTGCACGCAGAGGTGGTTGTCCTTGATCAGGACTTGGTCGTAGAGCCCAAACCGGTGATTGGTCCCCCCCCCGGCTCGGACCGCGTATTTCTCGAGCAGCCGCCAACCGGGCGTCGTCTTGCGCGTGTCGAGGAGCTTGGCCGAGGTCCCCTCGACGAGGTCCACGAAGCGACGCGTGGCGGTCGCGGTCCCGCTCAGGCGCTGGAGGAAGTTGACGATCAAGCGCTCGGCCGCGAGGACCTCGCGAGCCGGACCGCTGATTCGAGCCGCGATCGCGCCCGCCTCGAGGCGATCTCCGTCGCTGACGTGCGGCGTCCAGGTCGCGTTGGGCCCAATCAGCGCGAGCACCCGCTCCGCGAGAGGCAGCCCGGCAGCCACCCCCGCTTGGCGATAGACCACGTCGGCCTCGCAGGTCGCCGCCTCGGGGATCACCCGCGACGTCACGTCGCCCTCCTCGCGGAGGTCCTCTCGGATCGAGATCGCGAGCAGATCCTTGACGTCGGGGTGATCGAAGATCGCGGGGTCGAGTTCAGACACAGCTTGCCTCCTGGGTGGCCTCTGACCTGAGGAAGGGAGCGCAGCGCGCCCGCTTCCAAGGGCTAGTTGGCGACGATATTGACGAGCCGACCCGGAACGTAGATCTCGCGACGAATCGTCTTGCCGGTGATCGCAGCCGCGACTTTCTCGAGCGCCTTGGCGGCGGCGAGGGCTTCGTCTTGGCTCGCGTCGGGGGCGAGCTCGACCTCGCCCTTCTTCTTGCCGTTGATCTGGACCACGAGCTTGACGGTCTCGACCTTGAGCACGGCCTCGTCGTAGCTCGGCCAGGGAACGAGCGAGATCCCACCCTCGTGCCCAAGCCGCTCCCAGAGCTCCTCGCAGAGGTGGGGAGCCAAGGGCGCAAGCGCGCAGAGGAAGCTCTCGATCCAGGCCTGGGGGACCTGCTTGGCCTTGGTGGCCTCGTTGACGAACTCCATGAAGCGCGCGATCGCGACGTTGAAGCGGAGCGTGTCGACGGCCTCGCTCATGACCTTGATCCCGAGGTGCAACGCTCGCTCGAGGTCCTTGTTGTCGACTTCCTCGCTCACGATCTTGGCGCTGAGCGCATTGGTCTCGTCGTTGATCACGACTCGCCAGAGCCGATCGAGGAAGCGCCGGGTTCCAGAGACGCCGTCGGTGGTCCAGGTCGCCCCGTCCTCAAGCGGACCCATGAAGAGCTCGTAGAGGCGCAAGGCGTCGGCTCCGAACTTGGCGCACACGTCGTCGGGGTTGGCGACGTTGCACTTGGACTTCGACATTTTCTCGAGCTTGGTCTTGAGGGGGAGCGCGCCCTCCTTGGTGACCCACTTGCCGTCCACCTCCTCGACCTGCTCGGGGTAGTAGTAGCGCTCCCGCTCGTCGGTGTAGCTGGTCGCGTGGACCATGCCCTGATTGAACAAGCGCTTGAAAGGCTCGGGCGTGCTCACGAGCTTCTGGTCGTAGAGGACTTGGTGCCAGAAGCGGGCGTAGAGGAGGTGGAGCACCGCATGCTCCGCGCCGCCAACGTAGAGGTCGACGGGCATCCAGTAGGCCTCCTCCTCGGGGTCCCAAGCCATGTCGTCGCGCGTGGGCGAAGTGAAGCGGAGGTAGTACCAGCACGAGCCGGCCCACTGGGGCATGGTGTTCGTCTCGCGACGCGCCGGCTTTCCAGAGACCTCGGTCTGGACCCAGTCTGTAGCGCGGGCGAGCGGCGGACGCCCGTCCTCGGTCGGCTTGTAGGCGTCGAGCTCCGGCAAGAGGACGGGGAGCTGATCCTCGGGGATCGTATGGGTCGTCCCGTCCTCGGTCTCGACGAGGGGGAAGGGCTCGCCCCAGTAGCGCTGGCGACTAAAGAGCCAGTCGCGCAACGCGAAGCGCACCACGCCGCTCCCCTTGGCTTCGCTCGTGAGCCACTCGGTGATCTTGGCCTTGGCGGCGTCGATCTCGAGGCCGTCGAGGAAGCTCGAGCTGACGTGCGGGCCGTCGCCGGTGTACGCCTCTTGGGTCACGTCGCCGCCGGCGACGACTTCCTTGATCGGGAGGTCGAAGGTCTTCGCGAAGGCGTGGTCGCGGACGTCGTGGGCTGGGCAGGCGAAGACCGCCCCGTGCCCGTAGCTCCCGATCACGTAGTCGGCGATCCAGATCGGAATCTGCTCCCCGTTGACGGGGTTGATCGCCATGAATCCCGTCGAGACGCCCGTCTTGGGCGCGTCTGCGGCCTGGGCCTTGCGATCGCGCTCGGTTCGCTTGCCCGTCGACTCGACGTAGGCCGCGACCGCTGCGCGTTGGGCGTCGCTCGTGAGGGCCTCGACCAAGGCGTGCTCGGGAGCGAGCACGACGTAGGTGCAACCAAAGAGCGTGTCGGGGCGAGTCGTGAAGACCTCGATCGTGGCCTCGCTCCCGGCGACTGCGAACCGAATATCAGCCCCCTCCGAGCGACCGATCCAGTCACGCTGGAGCCGCTTGATCCCCTCGGGCCAGTCCACATCGTCGAGGCCGGCGAGCAAGCGCTCGGCGTAATCGGTGATCCGAAACATCCACTGCTTCATCAAGCGAGCTTCGACGGGGTCGCCGGTCTCCTTGTAGACCCCGTCGTGAACCTCCTCGTTGGCGAGCACGGTCCCGAGCGCCGGGCACCAGTTGACCGGGACTTCAGCCTGGAAGGCCAAACCTGCCTTGTAGAGCTTGAGGAAGATCCACTGGGTCCAGCGGTAGTAGTCCGGGTCGCTCGTAGCGACTTCACGCTCCCAGTCGTAGCTCAAGCCGAGCTGTTGGAGCTGGCCCTTAAAAGTCGCAATGTTGCGCGTCGTGATCTCGCGGGGGTGCTTGCCCTCCTTGACCGCCTGACGCTCGGCGGGAAGCCCGAAGCTGTCCCAGCCCATGACCCGGAGCACGTTGCAGCCTTGGGCCCGCTTGGCGCGCGCGACGACGTCGGTCGCCACGTATCCCTTCGGGTGGCCGACATGAAGACCAGCCCCGCTGGGGTAGGGGAACATGTCGAGGACGTAGTACTTCGGCTTGGTCCGATCCGTGGGGGTCTTGAAAGTCCCCTCGGTGGCCCAGCGCTCCTGCCACTTGGGCTCGATCGTCCCAGGCTGGTAGTCGTAGCGCTCGTCGGTCATTTCGGCTCCTCCCTTGGAAGGGGGCGAGCACGATACGGCTGACGCAGACCCCTCACAACAAGCGCGGGACGACCGAGCGCCTTGAACATGTCGGGGTAGGATCCAACTCGGAGGGACTCCCGTGGAATGCGAAGACTGCCCGCACGACAAGTCAGTCCAACTGACCAAGATCGTACAGGGAAAACTGACCAAGGCCGTGGTGTGCGGAGAGTGCCCCAAGCGCGACCCTCTCGCGGGCTCTGAGAGCGCGCCGGGGAGCTTCTCCCTCCACACCTTCCTGGCGGGGATCAAGCCCCCCAAGGCGGCTCCCGAGCCCGTCGTCCCGACGCCGGTCGTCCCCGACTGCCCGCACTGCTCGATCACCTTCGACGAGTTCCGCCTCTCGGGCCGCCTCGGTTGCCACCACGACTACGAGGTTTTTCGACCCGCCCTCCTGCCCTTGATCGCCAAGATCCAACACGCCACGAGCCACACCGGCCAGGTCCCCGCCCGCGCCGCGCACAGGCTGGCGCGCGAAGCCCGTCTGGCCGCGTTCAACGAGCGCCTCGCCGACGCGGTCGCTAACGAGCGCTACGAGGAGGCGGCTGTGGTTCGCGACGAGATCCAGGCTTTCGAGGCCGAGAACGCGTGAGCGCCCGTCTCTTCTCCGGCGCAGCCGCCCTCTGGCGCCCCCTGCTCGCCCTCTTGGGCTCGCTGATTCTCGCCGGCTGCGGGAGCATTGACGCCGCGACCACCGACCACACTCGCCTCTGGGGCGAAGTCCCCACGGGTCTCGGTCGGATCCTCGAAGTTCGCGTGGACGAAGTCGAGGACGACCAGCTCCGCGAAGACATTCTCGAGGCCGTCCGGCGCGAGTTCGTCCGGGGTGGGCTCTTCGATCGCGTCCGCCCCGTGTTCACAGATCGCCCCGTCTCTCCGGGAACGAGCGAACTCCGAATCGCGTTCGCCGGGGCTTCGAGCGAGGAGCTGTTCGACTTGTTCGAGTTCGAGGACGCGCTCGTGAGCCGCTACGAGCTCTCGATCGAGCTCCTCGACGAGCAGAACAAGCAGATCTTGGGCGGGCACATTACGGGGCTCGGAGTCGACGTGATCACTGAGCACGACCACCTCACCGACGCCAAGCGAGAGGACGTTCGACTCGCGTCCCTCGACGACGCGGCCATGAAAATGTCGCGCGCGCTTCGCCACGCCGCCAACACTCGCGCCCACAAGGTCTACGAAGTCCTCCCCCGAATCGATATCCCGGGCGCGGTCGGAATCGCCGTCTTGGGGTTCGACGACTCAGAGGACTCCGCCCGGCTCCACGGGTTGGCCCTCAACTATCAAGTCCGGCGCCTCTTCCCACGCCTCGGACCGGCCTGGCTGATCGTGAAGGACGAGGACGTCACCGACGCCATGATTCGCGCGGAGATCACCGAGAGGCTGTTCGACCTCTCGCCCTATCGAGTCGAGAAGCTGGCCTCGTTCCTCCCCGCCGCGAGCATGCTCCTCGTCGGCAAAGTCGAGATCCGCCCCGAAGGCATGTTCGTCACGGGCCGGCTCCTCGATCGAAGCGGGAAACCGATCGTCAAGCATGAGGTGCACGCGAGCGGCCTCGGCGCGCTCCCAGTCGCAGCCGCGAAGCTCTGCCGCGGCCTCGCCGAGAAGCTCCGAACCCTGCGCGAGAAGAAGTAGCTAGGTTGGGAAGTTCCCCTCCCAGCTCTTGTGGAGCGGGACCCGGAGCGAGCCGAGCGGCTGAGCGCGGACCTCTTGGTAGCAAGGGGTCTCGCCCACGAACACGAACTCGCTCTCAATTACGCGGTAGATCTGTCCGTCTCGCAGCTGGAATCGATCGCCAGGCTCGAGGCGCGGCTCGAGGGGAGCGCCAAACAGGCTCCGGCTCGGGTCGAACACGGTTCGGATCGGGACCGAGACGGCCTGACCCCGCGGCGGGTTCTTCCGTTCGAGCATTCCCCCTGCTCCGTGGCGAAGGAGCTGCTCGCCAAAGCCCTGAATCGTCGCGGCCGCTGGGTCTGCCGCGCTCGGAAGGAGCTCGAAGGGATCCTCCACGAAGGGATCGTGGACCGCCTGAGCGGCGCGAGGTGGTTCCGCCAAGGAAGGGTCTCGTGCGAAGGGCCGAGTCGGGGGCGGGACCCTTGGGGGCAGCTCGGGACCCCAAGACACGGGCGCCGGCGGTCGAGACGGGCTCGGCAAGTCGGGCATGGGCGGCGGGCGCCAATTGGCCAGGGGCGAGTCTCGTCGGGCCGTGGGGGTTGCCTGCGGAGGCGCGCCGGGTGCAGGCTCTCCTGGGAAGAGCGCAAACGTTCCCGACTGGTATCGCTCGTAGGTCTCCTCGAGCAGGCTCGCGAGCTCCTCCTCGTAGCCTTCAAAAGTCAGCTCGGTCGCCTGAGCCAAGATCGCGTCGAGCCCGCCCGCGGCGGCATCGGGGACGTCGAGCGCGCCGGACACGGCCGTATCCCTGGCCGAGCGCTCCTCGATCAAGTCGCTCAGCTGACGAAGGCTCGGGGCGGGCCGCGGTTGGGCCCGCGGGTCGTC
>JAESQQ010000367.1 GCA_016765095.1 Planctomycetota bacterium
GCGCAGGGCAGCGAAGAGGAGTTCTTCCTCGCTCGCTTTGATGCGCGGGTCGATAAGTGCCCCCGCTTCGCCTCGGCCCGACGCGCCCGATGCGCCCGATGCGCCCGACACGCCCGACGCGCCCGACGCACCCGACGCACCTGGCGCACCTGGCGAGGCGCTGTTTCCCTACGCTCCGCCGGTTCCCGACGCCGCCGCCGAGGAGGCCCCGCTCTCGCCTCGCTATCACAGCGCGCGCGAGGCGCTCCTGCTCCTCCTGGTCTGCTTTGGGCTCCACCTCCTCGTCTCGGCGTCTACGGGCTGGGGAGGTGTGGCTCGCGACCTGGCCCCCGCCCTCCAAGTCCTGGTCTGGATCGTGCCCGCCTATTGGCTCCTGCAGCACCGCGGCGAGGACCCCTGGATCCGTCACGGGCTGACGAGCTCCATGCGGGGGCTCCTCCCGGCGCTGGGGCTCAGCCTGGGGATCTTGGTCGCGTTCGTAGCGGTGTGCGCGGCCCTCTCCGAGGGCCCGCCTCGACCGGTCGACTGGAGCTACCTCCTCCGCTTCCTCCCCGAGCAGCTCGTGTTCGTGGCCCTCAAAGAGGAGTATTTCTTCCGCGGGGTGCTCCAACCGGCCCTGGAGCGAGAGGAGGGACCGGCCCGTCGAATCCTCGGGGCCCCGCTCGGACGAGGCGCGATCGCCGCGGCTGCGCTGTTCGCGCTCGCGCACCTCGATCCCTTTCAAGGGATCGAGCTAAGCCGGTTGCTGACTTTCTTTCCAGCCCTGTGGTTTGCCTGGCTCCGAGCCCGAACCGGATCGATCGTCCCCGCGATCCTGGGCCACACAGCGGCCAACGTCGTCGGCCAAGGGTGCCTCCAGGCCTTCGACGTCGGGTTCTGAGTCGGCCTCGCCAGGCGCGCAGCCCTCGGCGGTTTCGACTTCGTTCCCTTGAGGCCCCTCCTAAGGGTGGAGCGCTTCGTATATTGCCGACCCTCTCTGGAGTGCCTCCATGTCCGAGCTGCCTGATCACTACCGAGCGGCGATCCGCCGACTGCTGCGTTTAGCGGCGGTCGGAATCATGATCGGCCTCCTGCTCGGGATCACTTGGACCGAGTTCAACCGGTCGACCCGCTACGGCGAGACGATTCGCAAAGTGGATCCCCCCGAGGGCCGGGTCAAGATCGAGCTGCCCGCCGGAACTCGCTGGGCGTCGGGCCTCCACTTCAAGATCGGGCACGGCCACTCGATCTTGATCCTCGGCCTGCTTCCGATCGGATTCGCGGCCTGCCTACTGCTCCTCCACCGGGCCGGCGGACGCGTGATCTCGCCCAGGACCGTCAAGCTGGCCCCGATCCTCTACTACGTGGGCGGCGTGGGGGCCGTGGCCCTCATGATCTACAAAGGCGGGGCCGTGTTCCTCGGGCTCCGGAGCTCGATCTTGGCGGGGACCCCGACCGACCTCGGGACCCTCGAGGCTGGACTCTTTGGCGGGAGTCGAGCGATCAAGGGCATGCTCTACGGCACGACCCACACCGCCATGGCGGTGGGCGCGTTCTGGTTCATGATCGGGGTCTTCAAGTCCGCGGGAGGGATCGGCGTCGAGCCGACGGAGCCTGTGCCCGATCCCGCAGCGCCTGTGGCCGAGCCGAGCCCGCCTGCGACCGAGGCTTGATCGACCCTCCGCCCTCGGACCGAGGGCGGAATCGATCGATCGATTAGTGCGAAAAGCTCTTGATCGAGGTCCGTAGCGCGCCTTCGACCTTTGAGAAGTGCTCGCGGCGCCCTCCGGCCTCGATCACGTAGAGCGTGCTCCCCGCGTCGACGAGGGCCACCCAGTAGTCGTACTGGACGCCCGCGTCCTCTCGCCCCATGCGAATCAGGGTCGCGGTCTCGCCGCTCGCGACCTTGAGCGTCTCCTCGCCCAAGATCGCGTAGGCGTGGCTGGCTTGGAGGCGGTTCTTGACGGCCTTGGTCCAGAACCCGAGCGAGGCTTCCTTGTCCTCGTGGATCTCGCGGACCCCGAGCACAACGGCGTCGGCGTTAAGGGCCCGATAGGCGTAACTGCTCCAATCGTATTCTTCGCGCTCGACGAAGTCGGGGGGAGGCTCGATCGAGAGGCAGCCGGCGGCCATGAATACGCAGAGCACGAGGCCGAGTCGAGTCAGGAGCGAGAGGGCGAGGCGAGTCATGGGCTACCTCACGTCCATGAGCGACTGGAGGCCCAGCTCTTGGATCCACTCGAAGGGGAGGCGAAAGGCTGGAGGCGCTCCGCCGGCGACGTCGTTTTGGGGCCGCGGCTGGAAGTTGACCGAGATCGTCGAATACGCGATCCGATCCTCCATGTAGCGGAGTCGACCTTTGATCAGCTCGATTTGACCCGTCACCCGGGCCAGCTCTCGCTGGACCTCGAGGGCGTCTTTGACCTTGTCAGCCTTGGAGAGGAGCGTCTCAAGCCGAGCCCGGACGACCTCGAGGTTCCGGAGCCGAATCGTCTGATCGCGAAACTCCTCGGTCACGTCCTTGGCCTCGATCTGGCGCCGGATCACGTCTCCGTAGCTCTCGATCTTGTCGAGGGCAGCCTCAAAGCGCAGCGCGGGCACACGAATGATCACGACCTGGCCGTCCTGGCGTGCCAAGAACCCGCCCATGGCCTTGGCCATGCTGATCACTTTCTTCTGGGTCGCCTGGACCTGATAGACCGCGACGTCGAGGCTCGCGGTGTAGATCAGGAGGGGTGAGGAGCGGCCCGGCTCGACGGCGGTCCCGCTCGGAGCCCGAGGAGCCTTCTTGGCGCCCTTGGGCATGTCGACGGGCTCGTCCTGGTCGTCTATCTCCATGAGGTCGCGGCCACGGTCCGCGAGGGGACCCGAGTCCGCTCCCTCGGAGGGCGTGGCCTCGGCCTCGTACGAGCCGCCGCCGCTGGGCTCGTACTCCGCCCTCGCCTTAGAATCGCTGGGCGCGAAGGGGCCGCCGGAACAGCCGACCAGCGTTAGCCCGGCCAGCGCCAAGGCAGTGAGTGGAACTCTCATGGGCGTCTCCTTGACGCGAGGTGCGGGCTGAGGCTCAACCCGCGAAGCTCGCGCTCCCGACCCTTGACCTCGAAGCGTCGGCGTCGATTCGAAGGGATTTTGCTTTGGGTGCCAAGCAGGGATTCCGGTGATCTAACTCCCGCCCGGCGACGACGCCGCCTCCTCGCTCTCAATGAGCTGGGCCAGGTAGCCCGCGAGGCTAGCTGGGAGCACGAAAGTCAACACGACCTCCTCGGCGATCGAGAGCTCGTCCCCGTCCTTGAGGGGGTGGAGTTGATTCGCCTCAAGAACGACGCCGTTGAGGAGCGTCCCGTTCAGCGAGCGTTGATCGAGAAAAGCCCAGCCCTGCTCGCCACGACGAAAGTAGCCTTGGAGCTTGCTGACGGTCGCGAGCGAAAGCACGACGTCGCAGCTCGTGGCGCGCCCGATCGAGATCACGTTCGGAAACGGATTCCCGGCGCGCTTGGCGAGCGGGGCCAACTTGCCCCGGTAGCGGCTCGGGTCCCCCCCGGTGACGTCCTCGCCCTTCGACCTTCGATTGAGGGTCGCCCGCTCGGACAAGTCTGAGCCGTCTGCTCGCTTGGCGGCCTTCGCCTCCGAGACGACCACGACGGGCACCGTGAGGCCTAGCCCGCTCCAGCCGTGCGCGTCAACGGCAGCTTGGATCTGTGTCCCGAGCAGGAATCCGTGGGCGTCCGGTTCAATCCCCTCCATACCCTCGGTGTACGGATCGAGGGCCGAGAACGCAACCTCCTGGCCTACATTTTGAGGTGCTTGAGGATTTGATCCTCGTCAATGTCCTCGTCGCTGACCTGTGAAATCGAGTGGTCTGGATCGACGAGGAACCGGGAGGGAGCCTCGTACATCCGCCCGACGCGATCTTGATTGTGGGCCCCGCCTTTCCGGCGACGACCGCGGCCCTTCTTCGAGACGCCCGTCGCGGCCGCGAGGGCAGCAGCCGGCAACTCGTCGACGACAGGCTCGCTCCCGGTTCCGTTTCCGCTCCCGCTCTTCTTGCGCCGGCGACGACGCTTCCGCTTCCGCTTCCCGTCGCCGTCGGTGTGATCACCGCTGCCGGTGCCGACCTCGTCGGAGTCCCGGTCACGGTCTCGATCGCGGTTTTGGTCGCGGTTTTGGTCCCGATCGCGGTCTCGATCGCGGTTTTGGTCCCGATCGCGGTCTCGATCGCGGTTTGGGTCCCTGTCGCGGTTTGGGTCCCGATCGCGGTCTCGGTCCCGGTCGCGCCCCCGACCTTCGCGAGGCTCCTTGGCTTCGCTCGGCTCGTGCACGGGCGCAGGGTCCCCTGAGCCGTAGCGCTCGAAATACTCGTTGTCTCGATCGAGGGCGTAGGCCGTGAAGTGCTGACCCGGCTTGTATTTGTCGTCGATCTTGCGCTTGACGAGGACGCCGCAGCCGACGGCCTCGCTCAGGAGCTGATCTGCGGCCTCGAAGCTCCGCTCGAGGAGCTCGACTTTCCGAACGACGGTCTCTCGGATGTACTTGAAGTTCAGGTAGGGCTTGCGCTTCTCGAGCTCCTCAATGTGCACGATCAGCTTCTGGAGGCCTTCGAGGTTGGTCGGCTCGACCTCCGGCAGTTCGAGGGCCTCCCAGCTCGTGGCAGCGGCCGTGAGCTCTTCCTCGCCAAAGCCCTCGACGCCCAGCACGCGGACGTCCTTGTTGAATCGCTCGCGAAGGAGACCCGCGAGGCGGGCCAGGGCAGAGTCGCAGGTCGCTATGACCATGGCGTCGACTTCGGGCCCCTCGTCCCGAAACAGCTGCTCGACGACTTGAGCGAAGAGCTCGAGCGCGACGCCGTCTCGGACGACCTCTCGCCGCCGGCCGCCACCGAAGCGAACCCGGCTGGCCTGAACCTGCTCGAAGTCGGCCTCGGCAAAGGACTCGGGGTAGCTCTTGTTGGGGCTGTCCTCCCAGTCAGAGATCGCCACTCGGCGCTCCAGGGTCCCATGCGCCTCGGCGGCGCTGAGCAAGAGCGCTGGATCCACGAGCCGGTGGTGGACCGCGCGCATAGCCTGGTGGAGGGAGGGGAGGTCAACGAAGAGGGCGACGACTGGCTTCTTCTTCTTTTTGGCCACGGAAGCTCCTATCTAGCAGGGGCGGGCGTCGGCCAGACCTGGAAGCCTAGAAACCGCTCGGGACCGTTGCGAAAACGGGGTCGAGGCCTGGCAGCTAGCGAGGGTCTGGCAACTAGCGAGGGTCTGGGTGTCGGGGGCGTGCCTCGGCGAAATCAGCGAGGTGCGCCGCTCCAACGCCCCAGGAGCATAGCGGATCGCCCCAGCCGCTGAAAGCCGAAAACAAACGCACACGCGTGGCGTCGCCAAATGCGACGCCA
>JAESQQ010000368.1 GCA_016765095.1 Planctomycetota bacterium
CGGGTGACAAAGCGGCCTGTGTCGAAGTTCCCTGCCAACAAGGCGAGGGCTAAACCGACCTGACACAGCGACTTCCGGCGAATGCCATCTGGCATTGGGGTAAACCCCGCCCCTACATTCACCCGTACCGGACCTTCTGGAGGGCAGCACTAGCGCTCGGGCTCGATCGACTTGCCTCGAGCGTTCTCACCGGCCAGACTCGATCGAAGTGATCCCTCTCCCCCGCTGTAAGCCCCAATGAGGGAGCCCCAATGAGGCAGCCCCAATGAGGCCCAGGCAACTGGGGAACTACGACCTCCTCGAGGAGATCGGGCGGGGGGCCTTCGGAGTGGTCTATCGGTGCCGAGAGCGAGCGACCGGACGAGAGCTCGCGCTCAAGGTCCTCGATCACCTCCAGGGCGAGCGGCCCCGCCAGCGCTTTGAGCGCGAGGGGCAAGCGCTGGCTCAACTCGATCACCCCTCGATCGTGCGCGTGCACGCCGCGGTCTGGGAGGGCGACTCTCCCCACTTGGCCCTCGAGCTCGTCACGGGCGAGGACCTCGAGCAGCGGCTCGAGCGGAGCGGGCCCCTCGACCCCGCTGAGGCCCGAGAGCTGCTCGTCAGCTTGGCGGAAGCCGTCGCTCACGCCCACGAACGGAGCGTCCTCCACCGCGACATTAAGCCGAGCAACGTCCTCCTCGCCCAGGACGGACGCCCAATGCTCCTCGACTTCGGCCTCGCGTCCCTCGCGGACACCGAGCGGCTGACGCTGACGGGCCAAATGATCGGGACCCCGGCCTACATGGCGCCCGAGCAAGCTCGCGGCAAGTGGGACGAGCGAACCGACGTCTACGGCTTGGGCGCGCTCCTCTACGCCTGCCTGACGGGAGAGGCCCCAGCCCGCGGAGACACAGTCGCCGAGTGCCTGGTCAAGGTCATGTCCGGCCCTGCTCCTGATCCGGGCCGCTTGAGGGAAAACCTCCCGCGTGGGCTGGTCGACGTCTGCCGGCGCTGCCTGGCCAAGGACCCGGCTGCGCGCTACCCGAGCGCACTCGACCTGGCCGACGCGCTGCGCGCCTCGAGCAGGGTCCCCCAGCGCCTCGACCCCAAGCTTCTCGCGGTGGCGGTCGGGTCGCTCCTGGCCCTCGTCCTCTTGGCGGCGCTCTTGCTCGGAGGCTCCAAGACGTCGCCCTCGCCAGCGGAGTCGCCCGAGGCGAGCTTGTCCCTCGCCTCTGCGTCGCCCACGCCGACCACCACGCGTCGCGGCCCGAGGCCTCTGACCGACTCGGAGTGGAACGCGCTCCTCTTGGATCCCAAGACTCGCGAAGGGGAGCTCGACTTCGAGTGGCTCGCCTCGCGCACGGCGCCCAAGCAGCGCGGGCGCCTCCGTGCGCTAGAAGCCATGGCGGAGCTCCGAGCCGGGATCCGGCGCGGCGCGCCCTGGCGAGACCTCCGGATTGGTTTGAAGAACGTCCGCAGAGACCTGGCTTGGCCGGAGCTCGAGCGCTCTCTCCCTTGGATCGAGGCGCAGATTCTCGCGGATCGAGGCCGGGGGGCCGAGGCCCTCAAACGCCTCGTCGGAGACGAGAGCCCTCAGGCCGCCTGGATTCGGCTGGAGGTCGCCGATCACCGCGGGGAGGCGAGGCTCGTGGTCACTCGCATGCTGACCCTCGCTAGGGGCTCCGGCCCGATTTCTCGGGTCGCGCAGGCCCGCCGCGCGCGGCTCGGCAAGCAGCTCGACGCCGCGATCGAACTCGGGCGGGGGGCGCCAACCTTCGACCCCAGCCACCTCGAGTTGGCGATCGCCTACATGGACAGCAAACTCCATGACCACGCTCGACGGTCTCTGAACATCTTCTCCAAGCGCTGGGGGCCGACGCCCACCACGATGCGATTGCGTGCTGAGATCGCGCGAGCAGAAGGAAGGCTAACGCAAGCGCTCGAACTGATCCGACGGGGCGTGGCGCTCCTCGAGGTAGACCGTGACCTCTACCTCGACTCCCAGCACGCGCGAATCCTCGTTGGGCTCGAACGCCCCCAGGACGCCGTCCGGCTCCTCGAGCCCCAGGTCCCGCCGAGGTCCAAGGGAGAGGTGCTTTCGATCCACCAAGTGCGCGTCTTGGTCCTGCTGGGCTGGGCCCGCTACGTCCGACTCGAAACTCGCCTCAGTGCTCGCGAGCCCTGGGCGCGCGCGCAGCAAGGGAACTCAGCCGTCGCCAAGGCCGCCCTTCCTCCGGAAGCCGGCGACAAGTCGCGACACGCCTTCGCGGCCGCCAACACTCTTGGAGCCCGGTGGGAGAGCTGGCGAAGCCGCAGGCGCGATAGTCAGAGCCCCTCTCCGGTTCCGGCCGCCAAGGGGAGTGCCCGAGACGTTTTCGCCGCCAGGGGAGTGGAGTATCCGGTAGACGAGCACTCCGTGGTCCAGATCCTGGGCCAGCTACCCAAAGGCCTCGCCCAGCGATTCGCTCCTCCTCCCGGCTCCTCGTCAACCGTCCAAGACCTGTGCGCTGCCGAGTTCGCGGCCGTCTCAGGGAAGGACTGGAGCACGATTCGGTTCCTTCTCTCCCGAGCCCTTGAGTCGGGGAAGAAGACGAGCCGGGTTCGAGCGACTTGGCTTCGCCTCGCCCTCGCCCGCGAGCGAGACCTCGGCAAAGTCGCGGAGCGCCTGAGGGGAGACGAGAGTCAGCGATACGGAGTCGACGCCGACCAGAAGTCCCTGTTCCTAGCTGACCTCGCATGGGGACAAGGGCGTGTCGGCGAGGCCCGCGTCGCCTACTCCGAGCTCGCGAGGCGGCGACCGGCGACTCTCGCCGGAGAGCTCGCTGGCGCCTGCTACGCGATCCTCCGCGGCAGCTGGGTCAGAGCGGAGGCCCAAGTCCGCAAGGTCCTCGCTCGGAGGCCGGACGCCGCCTACGAGGCCCTGCTCGGGATCACGCTCCTGGGGCAAGGGAAGGTCGAGCAGGCTGCCAGGAGTCAACGTGCGGCGTACGCGGGCGCAGGGGCCCGCGATCACTACACCCTCGCCCTCCGAGCCGCGCTCTTGGCGGGAGCCGAGATCGACCCCAAGCCGGCCCCCCAATCCCCGATCGCGCTCCCCAAGCAGCTTCGGTTGGGTGGAGCGATCACAGAGTCTCTTGCACTCCGCGCAGCGCTCGACTCGCGCACTCCCCAACGAATTCTCTGGGCCCGCAGCTGGCTCGAGGCCAAGTCGAAGAAGACGCCAGACGCCCTCCTCCTCTTCGGCTACGCCCTCGTGCTCAGCGATTCGCGCATTGGGGCCGACAAGGCCGTGACCGACCTTTGGGAGCGAGTCCGCAGGGGCGACCGCAAGCTCCATGTTCCACTTCCCTATCTGCTCGCATATCGCAGAGCCTTTTTGAGCAGCAGCCGCCCGAGGCGCTCCCGGTCGCACGGGCGATAAGGGTCACCCCCCGTTGAGCGGCCCCTCGAAGCTGAAGCTCCAGCTTCCGGGGATCCCTGGCGGTGGCTTCAGGGCCTTCCCGCGGACCTCGACCGTCTTCCCCGCACCGCGAACTTTCAGCTTGAGCTTCCCGACGCCGCGAACAAGGGTCTTGACTTCGCGGGTCAGCTTGGCGTGTTTTGCGAGCCGGGCAATGAACTTCCCCAGGCTGGGCTTGGCCGTGTCGTGAATTCGCACCGAGTAGGCCCTGAGGGTCTTGGGCGTCAGCGGGCCCGAGGCGGGGGCGTCGAAGATGAAGTGGGCGAAGAGCGTCTTCTTTCCCTTTCGCTTGCTCCAACGCTTGGCGATTTGGCCCGGTCCCAACCGAGGGTGGTCCAAGAGCGCGATCTTGTCTTCAATGGAGAGCTGGCGCGGGACGAGATAGAGGTGAAGCACGTGCTCCTCCTTCTCGATCCGAACGATCGCGAGTCCGTCCTTGATCTTGAACCCGCTCCGCCCGAACTTGAACTTGCCCTTGGCCTTGACCTTCGCGGTCATGGACGCCCCGCGGACCGCAGCCGGAACGAGGTGGAGATTGAAGGCGTTCGAGATGAGGCGATCGCCTGCGTAGGCGAGCGAGTGTTGAAACCTCCCGCCCTGGAGGCGAATCCCGCTGTATCGGGTGATCCCTAGGCCCTTGGTGTCGAGCTCGAGCAGGCCCGAGTCGTGAGGCCAGAGCGTAAGGCGGGTCCGACCCGGAGACAAAGCGAGGTCGCGTCGAACCATGTTCCCCCTCGACAACTCCCCCTCGTAGCGGGGGAAGGGCTTGTGAAGCCGGATCTTGCGGCCGGCCTTCCCGCTCGCGGGATCGATCCGCTGGAGGGACCACCGTTCTCCCACCCGGCTCAGCACCAGGAGCTGCGCGTCTGCCGTGCGGCCGAGCCATTCGATCGCGTCGCGCGCCGGAGCCTTCTTCTGAAGCGGCGCCAGCCCCTCAGGCTGGGCAGGGTCCCCGACGAGGAGGCGACCCTGGCTCGTGCCGAGGAAGATCCGGGTGTCGTCCCCTGCCAGGGCGATGAGGTGCTCTTTGGCGCCGAGCTTGACGTGGAGCCGCCCCACGGCCGAGCCGTCCTTCGTGTTCCAGACGGTCACGAGCCCCACTCGCTCGTCGTTAGCGGCCTTGGCCCCGCACGAGGAGTCGATCAGTAGCAGTCGCTCGGCACCGGCGAGCACGATTTCAGCGCTCTTTGTGGGAACGTTGAAGCGGAGCCGCTCCCGCAGAGTCTCGCCTTCGAGCGTCAGGACTCGGAGTTCGCCTTCGCGCACGAACTCACCGGAGCCGCCCGAACTCGCGGCAGAAGAGAGGAGGAAGAGCGTCCGGCCGCGACCGGCCACGTCCTGACTATGCGGGGCGTCGATTTGAGTCTGGATCAGGAATCGCCCCGGCTGGGTGGCGTCGTGAAGGCCTCGGCTAAAGACGGCCTTGTCCTTGGTGGCGTGGACCCCGTCCACAAAGGCCCAGCGCTCGCCAAGCGGCACGACGCAAGGAAGGCTGGCTTCGATCTTGATCAAGGGAAGGGTGTCTTGCTTCGCTGGCTTGAGGTGCTCGAAGGGCGCGGGTCGGACCAGAGGTCGCCCCTTCAAGACGACAGGCATTCGGATCTTGAGGTCGACCTTGAAGCGAGGCTTGGCGAGGTCGAGCGCGACCTCGGCCGTGACCCAGAGCCGACCGCCAGCGTCTCGCTCGAAGGCCAGGGTCGTGGGCAAGAGCTTGGGCGCCGCGTCGCGGGAGGACACGTCGACGGTCTTCCCGCGTCGCCCGGGGTTGGTGATCATGGTCAGCCTGGCTGTCGTCGCTCCTCCTGCGGTCAGGTCTCGCCCCTTCATGAAGCTGATCCGCAACGACACGAGGACGGGCGCGTCCCCTCGTGCGCGACGAACGGCCGCCCTCCAGCCGTCGCCCCGCTCGCGATCGTCGAGGCGATCCGCGAACAGGTAGATCGTGAGGCCGTTGTTGACTTGATTGAGAGACTTCGAGTAGCTGTAGCTCGCCGTCCCGTCTTGGAGGACGAGCTTCCCCAGCGAGCACTCGACGCTCCCTTTGACCTCCGGAGGCCCAGGCTGGGCCTGCGCACCGAGAGGAAGGGCGGTCAGGAGAAGAGCGAGGGGCCAAAGAGAGTGGGTGCTCACGCGGACCTCGCCGGTAGAAGGAGCGGAGAGGGTATCAAGAGCGCGGGGAGGCCACTCCCAGGCAGCCACGCAAGGCGCCAACTGGACTTCAGTTCGCGGCACCCGCGAAGACACCGGGCCCCTGCTCAAGGACGTCCTGCCAGCAGTCGCGGGGTTCCGCAAGCAGGTCTGCCTGATCAAGTGGCGCCTGCACCGCCGCGGCTCGCTCGCCGGGCTGCAGGCCTTCCGGCTCACCTCGCCCCTCGCGGCCTACCTGGTCGACCGCTCGGGAGCTGCGAAGGCTCCCCTGGCGCCAAGGACGGGCTCGAACTAGTCGATCCGCTTCAGGACCATGTCGACGCTTTTGCCCTCGAGCTTCACGAAGGGGGGGAAGGTGGACCGCCCATTCTTGAGGGGGACCCAGGTCTTGTTTCCCCCCGCCTCGATCACGCTGCAACGCCACTTCTGACCCGCGAGCTCGATCGTCTCGTCCTGACGCTTGATCGCGCCCGGCCCATACGCCTTGACCTCCAGAGCCGCGGCCTTCCAGACCGCGGCGGCAGCGCGACTTGCGTTGCCGGCGACGACCGTCACGGTCTCGTACTTCACGCTCGTGGCGGTGACGTCTACGACCACATACTTGAAGATCATTTTCGTGCCTCCGGCGTTCATGTCGTAGACGTAGACCTGTCCCTTCTTGACGTGAGAGATGTCGACTTTCTTCTGGCCGCCCTCCTCGACGTCAGCTGGAGCCTTGGGCGTCTTGACCCTCACGAGCTTCATCTTCATGGCCTGGCCCTCGTGCCTCACCAGCGGCGGGAACCGTGGGTTTCCGTTCTTGAGCGGAATCCAGGTCTTCAGACCGTTGATTTCATGGACCCGACAGTCCCACACGAACCCGCCAGCCTCGAGCGTCTCGTGGTGAGTCTTCCCCATCGGGGCGTTGGGCGGAGCCACCCCGTTGGGGGGGACCTTCCACTCCGTCGCTGGGGTCCGCGAGGTGGTCCCGGCGACGACCGTTTCGGTCGCGTACTTCACGCTCGTCGCCGTCACCTCGGTCACCACGTATCTCATCTCGAGCTTGGTTCCCGAGGCGTTGAGTTCGTAGACAAAGACCTGTCCCGGGACGGGGTCCCCCAGGCGATTCGTCTCGGCCGGTTCGCTCGGAGCCGGCTCCTTACCAGCCTTGAGCGCCTGGTCGTAGCTCAGCGCGAATCCCTGGGCGTGCGCCTCTCTCCCCGCGACGCGAACCGTGAGCGCTTGAGCGGCCCCAGCCTTCTCCGCGCGGAGCGGAGCGTGGGCCTCCATGTAGCTGATCACCTCTCCCAGCGTCACGACACCGCTCTGATCTTGATCCGCCCAGCCCTCGAGGGCGGCGAGCAGACTCGCCGTGAACACCCCGTGCTTGTTGCGCTCGTCGGCCTGCATTCGGCCGGACGCTATGACCTCGACGGCCGAGCCGACCTCGAGCTTTCCGGCCAGCTCGGGGCCGATTCCGGGCGTCGCGTCCTTGGGGCCCGAGCCGTGGGTGTCGGCGAAGAACACGCGACGTCCAGCCTTGATCTCGCCCCAGAGCGACTTGAGCTCAGCCCAGGCGATCGCGCTCCCCCTCAAGTCGGTGGGTTTGGTGTCGAACACCGCGAGGTAGCGACCCATGGGTGTCGAGATTCCGCGTCCCGCAAAGAACAGGATCGCGGTGTCACGCGGTCCGAGCGCGTCTCCCGCGAGGCGCTCGCGGATCGTCTTTAGGACGGCGGCTCGGGTCGCCTGCTTGCCGATCAGAACGTGCACCCGCTCCGCCGTCGTGCGGCTCCGCTTGTCCTTGGCGAAGAAGCCATGGATCGAGGTCGCGTCCTTCTCCGCAAGCCTCAGGTCTTGAATCCCTGCGTCCTGATAGTCCGCGACGCCGACGATCACCACGACGGTCCGCCCCTTGGCGGCCTTGGTCGGACGAGAACCTTGAGCCGTGGCGACCCCGCTCGAAGAGGCCAGGAGCGCGAGGCAGGTCAAGAGTGAAGCGGTGGGTGTGTTCATGGCTGAATCTCCAGGGCGACAACCTAGCAGGGCCTGAGCTCCGCGACTCCCGGCTGAGGCCCCCTCGAGCGGGGCCCGCTCACTTCGAAGCGAGGACCTCGCGGAGGAGGTGGCGCGGGAACACGGGCGCATAGTTGAGCTTGCGGGCGAGAGCGAAGTAGCGCTCGCGCTCCTTGGGGAAGCGCTGACCCAGCGCAACTAGGATCGGCCGCTTGAACTCGAGCGGGACGCTCAGCCGGCGCAAGGCCTCATGATCGGGGGTCTCGTCGACGAGGAGCACGGCCGTCATGAGCTGCGCCTCGAACGAGATCAAGGAAGTCTTGCGCGCCTTGTCGACGCGGTCCCTGGCAGCTGTCAAGGCGTCCGCGCCCGCAGCCAGCGACGCCTCGACCTTGATCTCTGCCCGCCACCATCCTCCGGTGACGGAAGGCTAACTCCCCTAGGAAACGACCCGGCACTCAGCCTGGGTCCTCTCGACTTCCTCCTCGAGCCAGCGTCTGAAGGAGAGCGTCTTCTCCTGGGTGACTTCGCTGGTGGGAGTCAGCAGCCAGTAAGCGATTCGCGAGCGGAAGGTCGATTCGAAGGGGCGCACGAGGCGACCGGCGGCGAGGTCGTCGGCGACGAGCGTCGTTCGCCCGAGCGCTACGCCTTGTCCGGCCAGGGCGGCCGAGAGCGCCAGCCCTGCGTGACTAAAGCGCGGACCGACCTTGGCTTTGACTCCCGTGACGCGCGCCGCGCGAAGCCACTTGCGCCAGTCGGGCAGGTCGGGATCCGCGATCTTGGGCTCGACGTGGAGCAAGGTCCCGGTCTTGAGATCCGCAGGCTCACGGAGCGCGTTGCGGCCTCGCAGCAGCGAGGGATTGCACACCGGGAACACGTCCTCCGCGACGAGCACCGTGGCCGCGACGCCGACTTGCCTGACCTGCTTCGCGTAGCGAATGCAGAGGTCGAATCCCTCTCGAATCGGATCAGCCCAAGCGCTCGTGGCGGAGATTCGGACGTCGAGCTCTGGCTCCTGCTCACGAAAGCGCACCAAGCGAGGCACGAGCCAGCGGGTCGCGAGCGAGACGGGAACGCTGACCGTCAGGACCGTGTCCGGCGCGCGTCGGGTCAATGAGACGACCGCCTCTTCGAGCCGCGCGAAGGCGTCGGTAGACGCCACCGAGAGCCGAGTCCCTGCGGGCGTCAGCGTCGCGTGGCGGTGCTTGCGGTCAAAGAGGCGGAGCCCCAGTTCCTCCTCGAGGCGACGGATCTGGTGGCTGATCGCTCCTTGGGTCACGAAGAGTTCGTCGGCGGCCCGCGTGAAGCTCCCCAGGCGAGCGACGGCTTCAAAGGCTCGAAGGGCGGTCAGCGAAGGGAGGCTCATGCATGAGACTGTCTCATGAGAATGCTGAGCAGTCACGCAGTGGACCTTTCCTGGACCCACTTAGCATGAGGCAGGTCAATGCAGGGTGGGGCGCCTGCCGCCGCAGACGCGGGGCAGCGTCCGCGCCCCGTCAGCCCGAGCACCTAGGCGTGCTCCGGCCTCCTCCGCCGTGTCCGCGAAGCCAGTAGGGAGTCCCCCCGCTATAGTTGATCCGGTGAACGAGCAGCAGTTCGGAATCGAGATCAAGGTCCTGCGCGAGAAGAAGCGTCTCAGCGCGCGGGACCTCGCGTCGGCGGTCGGTTTGAGCCCGTCGCAGATCTCCCGACTCGAATCGGGCCAGCGCCGAATGGACGCCGTCCTGCTCAGCAAGATCGCGCGAGCCCTCGACGTCCACCCGAGCCACTTCTTTGGGGGCTTTGACGACCTGCTCCCCGCCCCCCGCGAGATCGCTCCCGAGAGCGAGGGCCTCAAGGACCGACCGGTCCTCGTCTCGAGCGCTCCGAGCCAACTCGGGAGGCTGATCCGCGCGGAGCGGCGCCGGCGACACATGACGGCCGAAGAACTCGCTCAGCGAATCGGGAAGGGCAAGGCCTACGTCCAAGACCTCGAGAGCGCTCGAACCGACCTCGTCACGGGCGAAGTCCTAACCAAAATCGCGAAGGTCCTCAAACTCGACCCTGACCACCTCCTCGAAGCCCAGCGAAACGAGATCCGCGACCTTCGTCGGAGCTTGCGCCGGCTGGAGCGCGCGCACACCGAGCGAACGCTGGGCGACCTCGAGACCTCAGGCGTCGGCGTCTCCAAGCGAGGGCTGCCTCTCGTGGAGGGCCCTGACGGGGGCCTCCCGACCCTGTTCGACAAGGGCGTCCCCGAGGGCCGGATCGTGGACTACCTCCACGTTCCAGGGCTTCGAATCCAAAACGGGTTCGCGGTCGTGTGGCGTGGAGAGGCTATGCGCTCGGCCAGCGCGCCTTCTTTCGAGCCCGGCGACCTGCTCGTGTTCAACGGAGATCGAGACGCTCGACACCAGGAGTTGGTGTTGGCCGTCCTGGAGGGGCAGAGTCTGTTCCGCCGCCTATTTCTCGACGCCAAAGGGCGAGTCCGGCTCCAACCCCTCAACCTTGATTTCCCCCCTCAGGTGGTCGATCGAGAAGAGGTGCAGGAGCTGTTCCCCTTAGGCGCTCATTTACACGCCCTATAGGCCGGAACGGACCAGGAGGTTGCATGCACGAGCCAACGCTGGTCCTTAACCGCAACTGGATCCCCGTCGGGACGGCCACCGTCCGCCACGCCCTCGTCCTCTTGATCCGCGGCGCGGCTCGCGTGATCGAGCCCCAGACTTACGAAGTCTTGGGTCTGGAGGGCTGGCTGATTCGATCCATGGACCGCGAGCGCGAGCTCCCACGCGAGCGCCAGGTCTCCACGCCCCGCTACCTCGTCGAGAAGCCCGAGGTCATGCTCCTGAGCAACTACGGCAAGGTCCCCCGGACCCATGTCGCCTTCAGCCGGCGGAACCTCTTCCGCCGCGACGATCACCGCTGCCAATACTGCGGGCGCCGCGGCAAGGGCAGCGAGCTCTCGATCGACCACGTCCTGCCGCGCTCCCGCGGGGGCCCCACGAGCTGGGAGAACTGCGTCTTGGCCTGCCTGCGCTGCAACTCCCGCAAGGCTGATCGAACGCCGGCCGAGGTCGGACTCCGTCTCGCCCGCAAGCCCGTCCGTCCCCGCTGGTCGCCGATTCTAGACACGCTCCCGGCCGCACGGCCTAGCTCTTGGCAGCGCTTCCTCGGGAAGTTGGCGCGGGCTTGAGCCCAGCGCCTCGCGAGTCGGCGAAGCCTCACCTCAACGCACTCCTCCTCCCGGGCCTCGACGGGAGCGGGGCCCTGTTCGGTCCGCTCGTCTCTGCGCTCGCCAAGCTCGGCGTCTCGGCCCGAGCGGTGGGATATCCGGTCAAGGAGTGCTTGTCCTACGACGCGCTGACCCTGCGCGTCCTCGCGGACCTCCCCCCCGCCCCCTTTGTGATCGTGGGGGAGTCCTTCTCGGGCGCGATCGCGCTCGCGATCGCGCGCTCCGCCCCTCGTGGCTTGTGCGGCGTCGTCCTCGCGGCGGCCTTTGTGCGCCGCCCCGTCCCCCGCGCCCTAGGCTTGGTTAGCCGGATCTTGTTTTCGCTCCCAGCTCCCGCATTTGGACTCCGAATCGTCCTGGCAGGAGGGGACGCTCCACCCGCGTTGGTCAAATCACTGCAGGCCGTGTTGGCCGCCGTCCCCGCGCGTGTCCTCGCCCACCGCTTGGATTTGATCCTCGGTCTCGACGCTCGCGCCGATCTCTCGGCCTGCCCCGTTCCAGTGCTCTACCTCGCGGGCGACCGGGACCGGCTCGTCGTGCCCGGGACCGGAGCTCGCCTCCAGCGTCTCCGGCCCGACCTCGAACTCGAGACCCTCCCCGCACCGCACCTCCTCCTCCAACGTCAGCCTCAGCTGGCGGCAGAGCGAATCGCGGCCTTTGCGAGAGCGCACGTCAGGGCCTCGAGTAGTGCGCCGGCCGGCTAAGCCAAGTTCACTGCTCGGGCGCGTTTGAGCACCCGCTGGTAGGCTCGGAGGGGTTCCGAATCGGCCTTGGGAGGCGCTGGGAGCGTCTCAGAGGAGCAAGCGCGTCACCATGGAGACGCTCTCAGAACTGCTAGCTGAGCTCGAATCGACGGGCGACGACGAGGCCACGATCGAGATCGCGGCCGAGGCCATGGCTCAGGGGGAGACCCCTCGCGAGGGGCTGTTCCGACTCCTCGACCACGACCTCTCCTCCGTGCGTCGTGCGGCGACGCTCGCGCTAGGCCGTCGGAACGACGACGAAGCCCGCCCGCACCTCGAGGCTCGCCTCGAGGACGCGAGCGCTGAGGTCCGCGGTGCGGCCTGCCTGGCTTTGGCTGAGCTGAGCGACGATCGCTCCGCCGCGCGGGTGTGTGAGCGACTTCAAGACCGAATGCCGGGCGTGCGCGCCGCCGCCGCGAGGGCCCTGCGCTCGTTTCCCAGCGCGGCCACGGTCGAAGCCCTCGCCGAACTCCTCCGCCGTGAGGCCGCCCTCGCTCCGCGACGCGCGGCCGTCGAGACCCTAGCCGAGCTCTGCCGCGAGCTCGATACGCGCTCTGCGGCTCGGCTCGTGCTCGCGACTCATATCGCCCGGGAGGACGACGCCGACCTCCGCGCCAAGGCGACCGAATCCCTCTTGAGCTCAGTCGAGAATCTCTCCTTTCCGGAGCTACTGGTCGTGTTTCGCCCCGTCCCTCGCTCAGGGCGAGCGGCCCTCGCTGACAGCCTGGAGGCCGTAGGCCCGGGCACGCGCGCGGTGCTTCGTCTGGCTGAGGAGCTTCGCCACCTCGCCGCAGACGAGGAGGTCCTGGCCCGCTTCGGAAGCAACCTGACCCGCCGCGCGGTTCGGGGCGGGGTTCCTTTGGCCCTCTCCCGGGACTCCGTCCTCAAGCAGCTCTACGATCGCCTGACTCGCTCCGGCCCACGGAGCGTCGTCCTCGTCGGCCCCTCGGGCTGCGGCAAGACCGCGATCGTGCACGCCCTCGCCAAGCGCTTGGCCGAGGCGGAGACCCTCGTCCCGATCACGATCTTCGAAGCCACGACTGGGGAGGTCCTCTCGGGGACCCGCTACCTCGGCGAATGGCAGACCCGGCTCAAGGAGTTGACCGAGGCGCTCCGGACTCCCCAGCGCGTGATCTGGTTCGTGCCCGACGTCAACCGCCTGGTCGAGGCGGGGACCTCGGAGCACAGTCAGGAGAGCTTCGCGACGATGCTCGCCCCGGCCCTTGAGCGGGGCGAATTGGTGATCGTGGGCGAGAGCACCCCCGAGGCCTGGCGCCGGGGAATCGACCGGTTCCCCGTGTTCAAGAAGCTCTTCGCCCAGGTGACCCTCGAGGTCCCTGACGCCGAGCGAACCCTCGAGATCCTCGCGGGCGTCAGCGATCGCTTGGCCGAGGAGTTCGCCGAGCGCGACTTGGACTACGACCTCGCGCCGGGCGTGTTGGCGCGAGCCCAAGAGCTGGCTGACGACTACTTCCCCAGCCAGGCCCGCCCCGGCAACGCGGTTCGCCTTCTCCGTGAGTCCTCCGAGGCAGCAGCTCAGCGAGTGCTCGACACCGCGCCCGATCTCTCGGTTGGCCGCGCGACTCGCACCCTGAGAGTCGAAGTCGGCTTGGCCGACCTGCTCGGGACCCTCAGTCGGCTGAGCGGGGTCCCGGTTCACCTCCTCGACGACCGGGTCCGCCTCGACCTCGACGAAGTTCGTTCGTTCTTCGCTGAGCGCGTCCTCGGGCAGGAGGAGGCGGTCGAGACCGTCGTCGACTTGATCTCGATGATCAAGGCCGGCGTGACCGACCCAGAGCGCCCCTCGGGCGTGCTGTTCTTCGCGGGGCCGACCGGCGTCGGCAAGACCGAAATGGCCAAGGCCCTGGCCGAGTACATTTTCGGAAGCAGCCGGCGACTCGTTCGGGTCGACCTCGGCGAGTTCCGCGAGGCGCACTCGATCCGACGCTTGGTCGGGGACCCGCACGCGCCGGACCCTGCCGCCCGCTCCGGACTCCTGACGGCGTCCGTCCGCGAGCGACCTTTCTCGGTCGTGCTCCTCGACGAAGTCGAGAAGGCCCACGATAACGTGTTCGACCTCCTCCTCCCTCTCCTCGACGAGGGTCGCCTCGTCGACGAACTGGGTCGTGTGACCGACTTCCGGCGCTGCATCATCGTCATGACGAGCAATCTCGGCTCGGATCTCAGCGAAGGGACCGACCTCGGCTTTGGCTCCTCTCACGAGGAGCGTCAGGCCCAAACGGCCAAGGTCAGCCGGGTCATGGAGAAGACCTTCCGCCCCGAGTTCCTCAACCGGCTCCGCTCGACGGTCGTGTTCCAGCCGCTGACCCGGGAGGTCATGCGCCGCCTGACTCGCCGCGAGGCTCGCCGCGTTCTCTCCCGAAAGGGGATCACGCGCCGCGAGGTCCTCGTCGAGCTCGACGACGGCGTAATCGGCGTCTTGCTCGAGGAGGGCTTCTCACCCCACTACGGCGCCCGCTACCTCAAGCGACGCGTCGAGGACTTGCTCCTCAAGCCCCTCGCGCGGGCCCTGCACCAGATCGGCCCCGACGACCAAGCGGTCCTGACGCTCTCGGTCGGCCGGGACCAACGCCTGGTCTCGAACGTGATCGTTCAGGACCCCGACGAAGACGAGGTCGTCGAGGAGCCCGTCGCGCGCCGGGTCAAGGACGCGACCGGTCGTCTGATCGACTTCGATCGGCTCGACGATCAAGTGCTCGACTTGACCGAGCAGGTCGAGGCGATCGCGAGCGTGATGGAGGATCAGTCCCTCCGCCAGCGCAAGAGCGACCTCCTCCGCCTCGCCAACGTCCCCGAGTCCTGGGAGGACCCCGCCAAGGCCCGGACCGTCATGTCGGAGATCGCGGCGCTCGAGCGAACTCTCGAACGGCCAGGGCACCTCGATCGAGCGCTCGAGGGTGCAGATCGACTCCTCCAGCGGGCGCGTTCCTCCCGCGGCAAGCCACACCTCGTCAAGCAGGCGACCGAGCGCCTCGACGAGCTAGCGCGCGAGATCGAGTTCACGACCTACGCGGTCCACTGTCCAGGCGCCCTCCAACGCGGGGACGCGTTCTTGTTCCTCCGCCGCGTCGGTGAGGACCAGACTTTCCCCGAGGACTTCCTCGCCCACATGGCACGCATGTATCGCGCCTACCTCCGGGGCAAGGGGCTCCAAGTCGCCGTCGTCTATGAGGCCGTCACCGGCCGCGGCCGAGTCCGGGAGCTCGCGCTCCGCGCCGAAGGAATGTGCGCCTACGGGCTCCTTGAGGGTGAAGACGGCCTCCACCAGTGGGTGTTCCGTGACCCCAACGCCCGCCACAAGCGCCAGTCCGCGTTCTGCCGGGTCGAGGTCCTCCCGCCCCCCGAGCGCGACCTGCGCGCGACCGAGATCAACGTCGAACGCCGTCGAGTCCGCGACGTGGAGGGCGTCCTGCTCAAGAAGCACCACCAGCACCTCGTCCTGACCCACGCCAAGAGCCAGCTCGCGATCGACGGGAGCATTGACGGCCACCCCCAGGCCGAAGAGGGCGCGATTGAGTTTCTCTCGGCTCGGGTCTCAAAGCCGCGGCAAGAAGGCGAGCGCGGCGTGGTGCGTCGCTATGTGATCTCGAACTCGAATCAGCCGACGGTCCGTGACCTTGGGACCAACGTGAAGCTGCACCTGGATCAAGTCCTCGACGGACGGTTGGACGACTTTATTCTGCCGCGGGTTCTGGGGCTGGATTAGGCGCGGTCGCGCGGCCTCGCCTAGCGCTAGTGCTGCCCATCACAAGTTGCGGTACACCCCATTGCTTTCGTAGGGGAGGGGTTTACC
>JAESQQ010000369.1 GCA_016765095.1 Planctomycetota bacterium
AGGTTGGGCATCATCGCGGCCGGCTTCTTCAAGCTATTGGACGGCTCACAACACGCATTGGTAGGGGCGGGGTTTACCCCCGCCCGGCCCCCAGGCCTTGCCGCTCGGCCTCTCTGGAGCCTCCCGCGCACTTAACCGTCGCTACCTCAGGAGCTGTAAACCTCAAGGCGAAACTGACCACCAGAAAGGCCTTCGGATTCAGGACATTCAGAGGCGTCGAGACCGCCCTTTACCACACGCTCGGCAAGCTCCCGGAGCCGGAATTCACCCACAGATTCTGCTGAGGAGGCAAAAACAACAAGAGTTCACGATCTCAAGTCGCCCGACATGCACCGAAGATGCTGGCAGGATTCGGCCGAAGACTCTCGCTGACGGTCTAGCTCCCCTAGTCAGAGCGAGATGCACACCCTTCCCTGTTGATATCCCGTGTTGGAACACTTCTCAGAGGCGGTCCATGCGGCTGCCCTAAGGCTTCACTCGGAGGGACTCGAGCAGCTTCTTGAAGCGAGGCTCCCCCCGCAGCGAGGTCAACTCGGCGTGAGAGCGAAGAGCGGCCGGCGCGCTCCCTGCGGCTCGGTGGGGGGCGAAGTTCTTGCTCAGGTCCCGAGAGCGGCGGTTCCCCAAGCGGGCCCGTTCGAGGAGATCGAGGGCCCTGCTCGGCTCGCCGCTCGCCGCTAGGCAGCGAGCCTGGAGGACCATTCGCTCGGTGTGGCAGAGCGTGTCGCGACGCCCGGTTCGGTCGTTGAAGCGGAGGTTCTTCGCCTGCCCAATCAGAGCCTTCGCGGCGTCGAGCTTGCCGGCGCTCAGGAGGAGGCGCGTCCCGTCGAGGAGGTCGTTGAGCTGCTCGAGCGTCGCGTCGAGGGGCTCGCCGAGCGGCGGCTGAGTCTGGCCTTGGACTTCCTTGGGGAGCGCGGCCAACTCGGCCTCGTCCGCGCACTCACGGAGGACCTGCAACAGGAGCGAACGCCGCCAAGGAGTCGCCGCGACAGCCTCGTGCTGGGCCGCCTGCCAGGCGTCTCCTAGGCGTCCCTGACGGCCCAAGACGTAGGCCAAGCGCATTGGCGGGTAGGGCGATTTTGGATCCCGCGCCCCCCACCAGCGCAGGAAACGCGCCGCCTCTTCAAGGCGGTCGGCCCGATCCGTCGCAAGGAGACATGCCAAGTAGAATTCGCGGCCGGTCACATAGAAGGGCCCCAGCCAGGCCGCTTGCCGGAACTGGTCGAGGGCGCCGTCTGGATCGTCGGCGAGGTTCTGGAGGTCCTTGCCAAGGTAGTAGTGCTGGACTGGACTCCAGGGAAAAGTCCGAACCGCGAGCCGGGTCAGGCCCATACGCTCCGTCTGTTGCTCAGCGGCGCCAGCCTTGCGGGCCGCCTGACTGAAGCTGGTCGCGTCTTGGAGCGCACCCGGACCGACGCGGAGCACCTTGCGAAAGTAGCGTGGATCCGTGGGCGGCTGCGCGAGCGCCAACGCGCGCCGGGCAGCTTCGACCTCGGCGTCGAGCCCTGGGGGCGCGGCCTCGAGGAGCTTTGCTGCGGCGGCGAAGTCACCGTCTAGGGTCGCGAAGCGCGCCAGGTAGGCCAGCACGAAGGGCGGCGCGTCGCCGGTGTCGAGGCGAGCTTGCAACGCGGCCCGCGTCTCCCGAGGTGCTGCCTGAGGGTCGCTCCGCAGCGAGGAGAGCGCGGCCAGGTGAAGGAGCAGATCCCGCGACTGCGGCGGGACGTCGCTCCCCCCGCTGAGGGCTTCGCGAGCCGCCTGATTCGCTTGCTCAGGGCTGCCCATAAGGAGCGCCGCGCGAGCGCGACCGCCGAGCGCCTCGATTCGTTCGGCGGCGGGGTGACTCCCGTGTCCCGCGTCCGCCAAGCTGGCCGCGGTCTCAAAGGCCTCGAGCGCGTCCGCGAAGCGCTGCAGCATAAGGAGGCACCCCCCGGCTCGCCGATACGCCCGCGGGACCTTGTGCTCGCGCCCCAGGGCTCTCAACTCTGCGGCCGCCCGGTCGTAGCTTGGGAGATCGTTCGCGTCTCGCGCTCCAGCCCAATGCCGCTCGGCCTGGCCCTCCAAGTCGAGCCACGCCTCACGAGCGGCTTGCAGCTTGGCCTCTCGGTCTCGCGATTCCTCGAGGAGCTGCTGCTCGGTTCGGAAGTGGAGCAGGCCACCCACGCCCGCGGCGCCGCCCAAGAGCAGAACCAATCCCAGCGCGAGGGCCAGCGGCTTGAGGACTTGCTTGCGATCCAGAGCTTGGCGAACGCGCTTGCCGACGCTGGGACCCCCGCCTTGGACGGGCTCGCCGGCCAGGAAGCGCTCAAGATCCTCAGCCAGGTTCTCTGCGGTCGGATAGCGGTCGAGAGGGTCCTTGGCCAGGGCGCAACGAATGATCTTGCGGAGCTGAGCTGGCGGGGCCCCCGTGATCTCAGGCGGAGGCAAGAAGGGCGGCTTGGGCGCCTCCATTTGGAAGTTGGGCGGGGGCTCGGGCAGGGTCTGGGGGAGCTTCCCGCTCGGGGTGCGCGCGCCGGCTTCGGTCGCCTCGCAGATCGAGGCGTCGTTTCGGGCCGAGGTCTTGGTGTCCTCGAGCACGCCCGAAGAGGAGTTGTGGAGCTTGATACCGGGACGATCGGGCGCTGAGAAGCGCGATCCGTCCCAGTCCGGCTCCTCCGAGAGAATCCGCGTGTAGAGGTCGAGGACCGTCCGCGAACGGAAGGGATAGCGACCCGTCGCGCACACGAACAGGATCACCCCCAGAGCCCAGGTGTCGGCGGTCCCGCCGACCGTCGACGCGCCGAGCCGGATCTGTTCGGGCGCCATGAAGAGCGGCGTCCCGAGGCGATCTTGGGTTCGCGTTAACTCGGCGCCGTCGGCCTCCTCGTCCTTGGCGAGACCAAAGTCCGCGACGAGCGCCTTCCCCTCGGGAGTCAGCAGCACGTTGGCAGGCTTGAGGTCGCGGTGAATCACGCCTCGCTCGTGAGCGTGGCTGATCGCCCGCGCGACGGCCGCGACGACGCCCAGTCGCCACTCGAGGGGGGCCGGCGGCTCACGCTTGAGGCGCCGGTGGAGCGACTCGCCGCCCTCGACGAGGTCCATAGTTAAGTAGTAGACCTCCCCGTCGGTGCCGAAGTCGTGGACCTGAACGATCCCGTCGTGGCGAAGCTTCTGGACCGCAGCCGCTTCGCGTCGGAAGCGCTCGACTTGTTGCTCCCAGGCGTCCTCGCTCGGGATCAGGACTTTGAGGGCGATCTCCTTGCCTAGCTCCAGGTGGCGAGCCCGATAGACGACGCCCATGGCTCCTCGCCCGAGCTCCTCACGGAGCAAGTAGCGGTCGAAGGCGATCGTGCCCGGCTCGAACCCCCGCAAGCGACGATCCCCTACGGGCCGCCAAGTCGTCGTCCCGCTGATCCGCTCGTCGCTCTCCGGACCTGGCGCGAGCTCGCTGAGCTTCATGGCGCTCGGCGCCTCGCTGGCGGGGTCGACCTCGATCGAGTGCCCGCAGCGGGGGCAAACGCCCGAGTTGCGCTGGCTGACCGCCATGATCACGGCCCGGGCTTCGCACTTGTCGCAGATATAGGTGTTGCTGCGAATCTCGTCCTGAATCGCGGGCAGCTCAGCGGCCTCGACGAGGCGCTGCTTGACCAAGAGCCGGAGGAAAGGCACGCGCTGCTTCCCGTCTTTGGCCCGCTTCTTCTGGAGCTTGAGCGCCTCGACCGCGACCGGCTTCTTGAGGAACCCACGCTTCACGAGCAGCCGCGCGACCTCGATATCGGGGTGACGACGCGAACTCTTCTTGCGCTGTCGAACCGAAGCCCGGGCCCGAGTTCGGCTCTTGCCCTCCTTGCTCTTGGACTTGCTCTTGGACTTGCTCTTGCCCCCCTTGCTCTTGGACTTGGACTTCCGGCGCCGCGAGTTCGCGGGGCGCGTCGCCTCGCCGGGCTCGTTATCACGGAGCGTCCGGTCCTCGTCGTCGCTGCGACGTCGAGCCACTACTGCCCCCGGCCAGAAGTAGCGGTACATCCCGCTGCATTCGTAGGGGAGGGGTTTACAGCTCCTGAGGTAGCGACGGTTAAGTGCGCGGGAGGCTCCAGAGAGGCCGAGCGGCAGGGTCTGGGGGCTGGGCGGGGGTAAACCCCGCCC
>JAESQQ010000370.1 GCA_016765095.1 Planctomycetota bacterium
AACCCCGCCCCTACTCGAGTGTGTTGCGAGCCCGGCTCGGGCGCGAGATACGATCTGTAGGGTGCGGGGTTTACCCCCGCCCGCCGTCTGCCCCGGACGGACACTCGGGCGCCTTGCACGGGCGCGAGATACGATCTGTAGGGTGCGGGGTTTACCCCCGCCCGCCGTCTGCCCCGGACGGACACGTGTGCGTTCGAGCACGAGCACGAGAGGCGGTCGCCACGCCAACTGCCCCCTGCGAAGCAAGGGGCGACGATCCGGCAGAAGGACAGGCATGCCAACCGGTTAGGGGTTCAACGGCAGTGGAGGGAGGGGAGGCCTTGTCCCGTCAAGCCCCCCTCGGTCCTGTGGAGGCTGGACCCAGTCATAGCGCGGGCGGGGCGGTGGAGTCCGATCGTCGGTTGCCCCTGTCACGGCGAGGCCTCCCCTGAAACAGGTGCCAGGTGTCCGCGAGGGACGAGTTCAGCGCTTGCGCGGTCGTTTGAGTCGGCGTAGATCGCGGGCTGCTTTCTTCGAGCCCTTGAGCTTTGCCCGCTCAAGCAGGCGAGATCCCAGCTCGAAGTTCCCGGGAACCCACTCTCCCCGACAGAGGGCCACCCCCAGCGCCCACAAATCCTCCGCGACGTCCATGTTCTGAAGTCGTCTTCGCGCGGGCTCGTAGCCGGCCTGCGCCGCCAACCAGAGATACGAGCGCGTCGGCTCCCTGGTCGTCGGCCCGCTCGAGGGCCCTCTCCTCGAGCGCTGCTAGCTCGGCGGCGCGCGCGTTGGCGCGCGAGTCTCGGACTCGTGCGCGGAGCGGTGCCCACCCAGGCCAGGCGCAAAGAGCCACGAGCAGGACTCCCCCCAGCGCCTTGAGAAGGAAGACTCGCGCGCGCTTCGACTTGCGGTCGTCAGCTGTTCCGCGGGCGTGGGGAAGCCGCTTGCCGGCGCGGAGGCTCGCGAGGTCCTGGCTCACCTGCTCGAAGGACTCGTAGCGATCCTCGGGCTGCTTGGCGAGGCAGCGGAGGACGATCGCCTCCAGGTCAGCAGGCAGGTCGGTTCGCAGCTCGCTGGGCGGGATCGGTGCGCGCTCGGCGGTCGCGACCATGATCTCAAGCAGAGTCTCTCCTTCGATCGGAGGACCGCCCGTGAGCGCCGCGTAGAGCGTCGAGCCGAACAGGTAAACGTCAGTCGAAGACGTAGTGGACTGGCCAGCTGCCTGCTCCGGAGCCCAGAAACGGGGAGTCCCCTGGAGGGCCCCGGTCCGCGTGAGCGAGATCGCCTCCTCCTCGGCTGGCGTCGGCGAGCCGAACAGATCCTCCTCGGCTTCGACCTGACGGGTCAATCCGAAGTCGGCTACCAGATAGCGACCCTCCTCCCCGCCTTGACGAATCACGTTCTCGGGCTTGAGGTCGCGGTGAAGGATTCCGTGGGAGTGAGCGACGGTCATAGCAGCAGCGACTTGCTCGGCGAGGTCGATCACCTGGGGAATCGGGAACGGACCGTCACGCTGGAGAACCTGGTCGACGGATTCGCCGCTGACGAGCTCCATCGCAAACCAGGGTTTGTCGTCCTGAACGCCTGCGTCTTTGAGCCCCACGATGTTGGGGTGAGTCAGCCTCCAGAGCGCGTCGATCTCTCGCCGAAAGCGCTCGCGGCGGACTTCGTTGTCGTCGAGGAGGACCTTGATCGCGAGCTCGCTCCCAAGCACCGTGTTCTGAGCGCGATAGACCACACCCATCCCGCCGCGGCCGAGTTCTCCGAGGATCGGATAGGGCCCAGTTTTGCGAACCTTCGGGGGGGGTACCCCCTCGTGAGCCTGAGCTTTCCACCTCGGAGGCGAGGGTCCCATCCAAGGTAGAGAGGACTGCTCCCAGGGACGGAGCCCCAACGGCCGCCGCGAGATGAGGCGCAGCAATGGTCTCCACTTCTGCGTGCGCTTTTCGTCTTCGCTCCTCCTCCGCTTCTTCTTCACGGCGCTGCTCTTCGGGGTCCCGCTTCGGTTCTGCGAAGGCCAGCAGTTCGACGGCTTCCGCGTCACGCTCCGCCAACATGGCGTAGTACTCGTCCGAAGTCCTCGCCAGCGTGAAGGGGACGGGCGTGAGGCAGAACTGACAAGCATCGACGGGGAGGGGATTACCCCTCGGGTCGCTGTTGAGCATCCGTCTTAGCGGGCGATCCTCGTCGCAGTGGGGGCACCAAGCCATGCCGACAACCTAACTAACCTGCGGTTCGGTTTCCCTCACCCTTCGTTCGAGGAAGGTCACGTCGAGGAAGGTCATGCCGAGGAAGGTCACGTCGAGCGCGAGCGAGCGCGACTGAGTATCCTGGGGAAGTGAGCAGCCCAGCCGACCTCTCCTGGCCCCAACGCGTCGTGGGTCGCTTCCTGGACCGATTCGGGCTTGGGGCGGAGCCTCGAGCGGGGCGGCGGCTCGACACGCTTCCCTATGCCCTCCACCTGACCACGGCGACCGATTCGATCGAGTTGTTCCCCCCGGGCCCGCTCGACGTGCTGCGCTTCTTTCAGCGCCACCACTGTTCGGTCGCCCACGAGGTGGAATACGTCGCCTGTCGGCCGACCGAGGACGCCCTGCTCGCGCCGGCTCCGCCTCCCGACCCCGAGCACTGCGAGGCGTGCGGACAAGTGCTGCCCAAAGCGGAGGACGCAGACGCGGGTCTCTTGGCCTACGCGGTGTTTCGGCTCAACGCGGCCCAGGAGACCCCGTGGGCCGACTTGAACGAGATCGAGTCCCGCCTTCAGCGCGACTATGGCTCCTTCTTCAGCCTGCCCCGGGCTCGCCCGCTGTTCGAGTTTCAGTACGGCGAGGACTTAAACGACGAGGATCCGCCCGAGGGTCGGAATCGGGTCGTGATTCCAGAGAGCGAAGTCGCGCCCAAGGGCGAAATGTCTTCCGCTGAGGCGATCTGCGCCCTGAGGGCCGACTTGACGGGGCCTGAGCTGATCTCTTGGCTCGAGTCGGCGTTCCGTCAGCGCCCGCCTGAGGGCGGAGTCGAGCACCGCTACTACCTCGACTCGGCCGCCCAGGTCTACTTGGTGCGAGACCACTTTCGTGACGGGAAGACGCTCTACAAGGCCGAGACGGCCCCCGCAGCTCTCGGTCCAGTCCGCACCCGCTGAGGCTGCCTTGCGCGCCGCGCCGGTGGGGCTAGGTTGTGAGCTCAAAGGAGCGCCCCGTGCCGATCCAAGACCTCCCGCCCAAGCACTGCTACGACCTCCGCGAGGCTGACCCCGCGATCAGCCACCTCGACGTTCGGTCCCCCGAAGAGTTCGCAGCCGGTCACCCCGAGGGCTCCTTCAACGTCCCGATCATGTTCCGCACCGCCGGCGGAATGAGCGAGAACGCTGAGTTCCTGAGCGTCGCGAAGGCCCTCTGCGAGAGCAGGACCGAGCGCCTGATCCTGAGCTGCGCTATGGGAGGCCGCTCGATGCGGGCCGCCCAAGCCTTGGAGGCTGAGGGCTACTCGAACCTGATCAACATGCGCGGTGGGTTTGGCGGCGCGCGCGGACCGGACGGGACCCTCACCGAGCAGGGGTGGTCGGGCCTCGGTCTGCCGACGTCGAGCGAGGCGGGCGAGCGCTCCTGGGACTCGCTGCGGGCGAAGGCCTAGACGACGGTCCCAAGCTCGTGAGCCCTGAGGATCCAGCGCCCCCTGAACCAGACGAGCAAGCTCCCCAGCGGAGCTCGCGCTGGACGCTGGCTGGGCTGTTCTTGTTGGGTGCGCTCTCGGTGACCCTCCTCGTCCTCCCGAAACGATATCCCGTGAGGACATACGCGACTTGGTGCAAGCTCCGCTACGGGGCTGCCCCTTCTGCGCGCGGGTTGGTCATGACCTTGGGCCCCTGCCCGGCAGACTTGCGGGGTCGAGGTCCGGGCCCTTGGGTTCTCCTGGAGTTTCGCGACATCTCCGCGCAGCCGAACTTGCTCGTGCTCCCCGAGCTCGCGGGGGAGGAGCTCGTGTTCGAGGTCCAGGCCGACGGCGAGGTCCTAGCGTCCAAGCTGGACCCGGCCCGAGAGACGGTCGCCCAGGCCCTGCGAGCCCACCACCTGGGGCCCCTGAACCGAGTCGCGATCCCCGTCGACGTCTCCCGATACGTCGAACTCCCAGCGTCTTGGGAGCGATTGGAGCTCGCCGTCCTCCGGGTCCAGCTCGGCGGCGACGGGCACACCCTCAGGGCTGAGGGGGCGATCTCTCGCTAGCGACCCGGGCTAGCGGCCTGGGCTGGGGGGCGGAAAGAACTCGCTCCAGTTCGATCGCCAGTAGCGGGCCGCGCGGCCCGCGTCGTCGCTGAGCGGGCTCTCGGGGCAGGTCGTGGTGAGGGTCTCGAGCGCGCTGACGAGAGTCTTGATCACGCCTTCTTGATCGCGGCACCACCCGCTGCGGAGGAGGCGCTCGAAGCAGAGCCCGCGGGTGAAGAGCGCTTCGTCGAGGCCGGCGTAGGTCGGGTAGCGGGTCTCGAATCCCGCCAGGAGGGTCGCGCAGCGGCTCCAGCCTTGGGCGCTCTGAGCGAAGGACGTGATCGCGGCTTCGTAGCTGTCCTTGTCTGTGGGTTCGTAGATCCAGAGCGAGAGGACGTCCTCGGCGCAGCGGCGGTAGCGAGCGTAGGCCGGAAAGAGCGCGTCAGGCTGATAGAAGAACAACGCTGCGCGTTTGTAGCGGAGGTCAGCGGCCTGGCTGGGCTCTGCGCTCGCCTCCCGCTGGGCGAGCGCGGCTTCCGTTTCCCAGAGGCGAAGCTGTCGGGCGAGGCGCGAGACGTCGAACCGGATCGCCTCGGGGTGGGGGTCGAGTCGCCCCAGCGTCGTCGCCTGGCCGAGGGCGGCGCCCGCGAACGGGACCCCGCGGGCTATCGCGAGGCTC
>JAESQQ010000371.1 GCA_016765095.1 Planctomycetota bacterium
GGGCAGCAGCAGGCTCCCGGGCAGCAGCAGGCTCCCGGGCAGCAGCAGGCTCCCGGGCAGCAGCAGGCTCCCGGGCAGGCGCGACCCGCCCAGGTCCAGCAGGTGCAGGTTCAAAGGGTGCAGGCGCAGCAGGTGCAGCCGCAGCAGGTGCAGCCACAGCAGGTTCAGGCACAGCGAGTGCAGCCTCAGCAGGTTCAGCCTCAGCAAATGCAGCCTCAGCAAATGCAGCCTCAGCCAGCGGTACCGCAGTCGGCGACCCCTGGGGTCTCGATCACGGGTGGAATGCGGGCCGGGATGGCCAACCCGAACGACCCAAACCTCAAGCCCATCGAGCGGCTGTTCGCGCTGATGGCCCAATACGATTCCTCGGACCTCCACCTCAAGTCCGGCTGTCCGGTGATCATGCGGATCAAGGGGGACATGCGGGCTCTGCAAGGCAACCCCCTCTCGAGCGAGGAGATCCACCGTCTCCTGAGCGGGATCACGAGCGAAAAGCAGATCAAGATCTACGACGAGACGGGCGACCTCGACTTTGCCCACCGGCTCCCCGACCAGGCTCGATCTCGGTTCCGGCTCAACGCCTTTCGGGATCGGGGGAAGAACGCGCTGGTGGCTCGTCGAATCGCGACGGACATTCCGACCTTCGAGCAACTGAACCTGCCGGTCGGCGCCATGCAGCGGATCGTGGGGGCTGAAGACGGCTTGATCGTGCTCGCTGGCGTGACCGGATCGGGCAAGTCGACCACGATCGCGGGAATGATCGACTGGATCAACTCGCACCACGCTAAGCACATTGTGACGGTCGAGGATCCGATCGAATACGAGTTCAAGAACAAGCGCTCGTTTATCTCCCAGCGAGAGATCGGGACCGACTGCCTAGACTTCAAGGCGGCGATTCGGACCATGGTTCGTCAGGACCCCGACGTGATCCTGATCGGCGAAATGCGCGATCAGGAGACGTTCGAGTTCGGGCTGATCGCCGCAGAGACGGGCCACCTCGTGTTCGGCACGCTTCACGCCGGCACCGTGGCGCAGTCCATTGGCCGGATCCTAGGTCTGTTCCCGACTGAAAAGCACAACCTCCTCCGCCAGGGTCTGAGCTTCAACCTGCGCTCGATCGTGTGCCAGAAGCTCGTCCCTTCGCCGCAGTTTGGTCGGATCCCGATCAACGAGATCCTGATCGCGACCCCGATCGTCAAGAAAATGCTGCTTGAGGGCGAGGACCGCAAGCTGACCGGGATCATCAAGGGGGGGAAGCAAGAGGGCATGATGAGCTTCGACCAGTGCCTCCTCGAGCGCTGCCAGTCGAACTACGTGACCGAAGAGGTCGCGATCGAGTACGCGCAGAACGCGGACCAGTTCCGCCTCGCGCTACAGGGAATCGACCTCGGCGGCGGCAAGGGCGGAATCGTCTAGCCGAGACGGACCCTCCCGCGAGGGATGGTTCGTGTCGCCGATGAAGTCGATGGGAAGATCTTGCCCATCGCGTTGAGGCGCAATCGGGCTGTTCTTGGGGCGAAGCGGCGAGAGTCAGCCTTTAGGGACGCGGGCCCCCCGGGAACGGGACGTGCGCCAGGGCCGGCGAACCCCGCCGCGGACTGCGGCCTATCCTTATCGGAGTCCCCATGCGGACCTATCGCTTGCTGGTCGAGATCGGAAACGGCGTCTGGACCTACGTCGTGGCTGCTTGTGACCACCTTGAAGCCTGGCGAGTCGTGCTCAGCGCCTTGAACCCCCAGGAGCAGAGCCTGGCCGCCCTGGAGGAACTCGAGGCGGGTGACCCGGCCCGCGTTACCGGGCAGCCTCGGGTGCTCGCGTTCAAGCTCAGCGCCGGCGTCCCACTGGGGGCGCACCCGTCGTTAGTCGTCCTGGAGGGACGACGAGAGCGATCTGCTTAGTCCTGAACCAGGACGCGAGTGTCTCCTTGCCTGCGCGTGAAGCCTGTTGCGTCAAAGCGCTCGAGGAGCGGGATCGCGACTCGGCGACTGGAGCCGATCGCGTCTTTGAAGGCGCTCGGGCCAAAGGGGCCTTGGGCCCCGAGCGCTCCCGCAGCTTCCTGAGCACGCAGGTAGCTGCTGGCGTGAAGGAGGATCTCTTCGTTCAGGGCGACGAGCTCGCCGCGATCGCAGAGCGTGAGAAGAACGTCGAGGGCATCGTCACCCTTGACGTCCTCCCGTTCTTGCTCGAGCACTTGGCCACGCGCGGTGGGGTTTAGGCCGTCTGTCTCGTAGCGCGCACAGAGCCGGGCTGCCAAGGCCTCGGTCGCCTCCCCGAGTTGGACCTCGAACCCCGCGCGGCCAAACCCTGGGGGGCGCTCAGCCACCTCACCCGCCTCAACGAGCGTCGTGAGAGCAAGGCTCAGGACGCCTTCGCTGGTCTTGAGCCTCGAGCGCAGCTCAAGCCTGGGGAGCCCTTGGCGGAGGGGACGCGACTCGTGATATGCCTCGAGCGAGTCCGTGACTTGGTCGCAGAACGCCTTGAAGCCCGCTCGAGTCAGGTAAACCGGCTGCCCTTTCCCGCCTGAGACGTTGAGGACTTCGCCTCGCTCGGCGAGCGCGGTGAGGGCAGACTCCACCTCTTGGCGGGGGTGTTGGAGGGTTTCGACGAGGCGATCGCTCCGCGCGGGCTGACCGCGCTCGTCGAGGGCGAGGAGGATCGCTTGGTCGAGATTCCCTAGCGCCGACTCCTGATTCGACAAACGTTCCAGATTGAAACCCTTGAAGGGTTTCAAACGCCAACGTGAGAGGCCGAGAATCGTCCCCCCACCCAAGGTTTCCATGGGGCTGTGCCGGCGGATCACGAATCGATCGCCGCTCGCGCCGACAACTTTCGACCGGAGGCGGAGTTGGCAGAGCGAGCTCTCCCCGGGCTCAAGGGTCTCTCGGTCGAGGAGAACGACCTCGCCGAGCACCTCGGCGGTCCCAAGGTGGACGCGGACGACCTGACGCTGCTTGATCGGCCGAGCCTGACTCGGGAGGTGCTCGAGGCGGACCTCGAACATGTCGTGAGCACGAAACACCCGTGGGGCAGCCAGGGTGTCGCCGCGCGCGACGTCCTTGAAGTCGACGTCGGCGACGTTGACCGCTGCAGAGTGGCCCGCACGCACTCGGTCCACCCCACGACCGTAGGCCTGAAGCCCTCGAACTCGCCCCGGGAGAGTTCCCCCGGCGGTTATCACTTCAACCTTGTCGCCCTGCTGGAGCGTACCTTGGAGTGGGATCCCGGTCACCACGGTTCCAAATCCCTTGGCCGTGAACACCCGCTGAATCGGCTGGCGATAAGCCCCCTGGGATCGATCTCCTCGGGTCGCGGCGCGCGCCTCGACGCCTTTAACGAGCGCCTCTTGAAAGGCCTCGAACCCACGCCCACTCAACGAATCGAGCGGGAGGATCGGGGCTCCCTCGAGGAAGGTGCCTTCCACCAACTCCTCGATTTCGAGTTCGAGAATCTCGACGAGCTCGTCGTCGACGCCGGGCAAGTCGATCTTCGTGAGCGCGATCATGCCGGCCTCTAGCCCTAGTAGCGTAAGGATCTCCAGGTGTTCGCGAGTCTGCGGCATCACCCCGTCGTCGGCTGCGACGACGAGCACGACGAGGTCGATTCCCGTCGCGCCTGCGACCATGTTCTTGACGAAGCGCTCGTGACCGGGGACGTCGATCAAGCCGACACGTCGCCCGTCGGGCAGCTCGAAAGGAGCGAACCCGAGGTCGATCGTCATCTCCCGCGCACGCTCTTCCTTGAGGCGATCTGGGTCGATCCCCGTCAGGCGACGAACGAGCGAAGACTTTCCGTGGTCGATATGCCCCGCCGTGCCAACCACCACCGTGACGATTTGGTCCATGCCGACAACCTACCCTGGAAGGCAGGTTCCTGGCCGCCTTCCTCCGCCGAGGACCAAAACCCCCAGGAAATGCTTCAAGTTGACGTGCACTCTTGATTTGCGCGGGCGATTGGCCGCGTCTACACTCCCGGTTGCGAGGAAGCCAAGGGGGGGTTGGTGACAGCCCGACAAGATGAAATCGAGGTCCATGAACTGGCCCTTGAAACAGAGCTGACTGAGGAAGCATTCCTCACACAAGGCTCGGGTTCTCACTTCGAGTCGCGCGTAGCGGAACTCGTTGTTTTGATTCCCAGTGTCGCTGGGCTGTCTCAACTTCCTCAAAAAGTTGAACAGCTCGTCGAGAAGGGGTTTCACAACATCGTGGTTGCACTCAGCGGAATCGATCAACTTGAGGGCGAGGGGCTCGAAGCGCTCAGCCGCAGTCGACAAGTCATCGACACGTGGGCAGGTACTCTTCGGGTCTGCGAGGCGAACACCGCCGTCGCGGACGCCGTCAAAGGGCTCGTGGGAGAAGACGCCTTCGAGACCCACTCCACCCGAGGAGAGGCGATCGACGCCTACCGAGCGAGCATGAACGAGGCCCCCCTCGATCCCGGCGAGAGCCAAGACCTGCTCGCTGCGAGCAGCGACGGCGACGACCTCAACAACTGGGGTTGGGGCAGCGAAGACGCCCTGGACGCGGTTGAGCCTGGCGTCGAGATAGCCGAGCTTCACGTCACTGAGACCGAGCTGCTCAAGCTCGACAGCGAACTCCGTCGGATCGTGATTAGCGGCAAGCGTCACGTCTCGCTCCGCCTGACTTTCTCTCGTCCGCTCTCGAATGACGACGTCGACTCCTTGACCGACGCTCGCGACTATCTAAAGCGTGAGAAGGGGCTCCTGGTCCTCGTCTCCCTTCCTCGCGACGTTCTCAAGAGCCTTCGACTGCTCGACCTTGAGCGAGAGTTCACGATCGTCGAGGGCGGCGGAGAGGCAGAAGCAGAGCACCAGCGGGTCGCGGCTGGATTGGACCCGGCTGGATTGGACCCGGCTGCTGCACCCGCCACGCCGATCGCTCCTGCTCCGACGGTCGATCCCGTTTCGAGCGATCCCGTTTCGAGCGTTGAGCTCGACTCAGAAATCACGCTAACGCTCGACGACCTCACTCCGGCGGTCCCTTCCACCAGTTCGGCTTCCAGCGCAGAACACGCTTCCGGGGCAGAGGTGGGTCGGCTCCAAGAAGAAGTCGAGGGCCTGCGCAATCGGCTCGGCACGACTCAGGCGGAGCGCGACAAGGCGAATCTGACTCTCAACGAGCTTCAGACCAGCCTTCGCCGCAACGAGCGACGGGTCGCCGAGCTCGAGCAGGCTCAGGCTCGCGCAGAGCGCCGGGCGAGCGAGGCCGAAGGCGACAAGGAGCAGGGTCGCGCGGAGACCAAGCGCCTAGACGGCGAGTTGGCTCGTCTCCGCCAAGAGCTCGATCAGGCTCGTGAGCAGAAGCAAACGGCCGAGGCTGACCTCGCGACTGCTCGTTCGGAAGCGATTGATCCCAGTCGGGTCGAGTCGCTTGAGGGCGAGGTCGCGAACCGCGACTCCAGGATTGGCGAGCTTCAAGCCAGCCTAGAGGCCGCTCAGTCCAACGGTGGCCCCGACCTCGCGGCGCGCTGCGGTGCCCTCGAGGAAGAGAAGGCGCGGATCCTGACCGAAGCTGAGGCTGAGATTCAGCGCCTCTCCAATGAGCGACAGGTGCTGCGCGAAGAACTCGAGAGCGCGGGCGAGATGATCGAACGATTGGGCAAGGAGCTCGAGCTCTCCTAAGGGCGAAGGTGTTCAGGCTTGGCTTGGACTTTGGGTCTTCTTGCCTGGGTCTTCTTGCCTGGGTCTTCTTGCCCTGGGTCTTCTTGCCCTGGGTTTTCTTGCCCTGGGATCAGCTGACGGAGGCGTGGAATGAGCGGTATCTGGAGAAGGCTTCGCGGCGACACAGCCCGAGTCATAGGGAACCCTCCAGTGCCGCGACGCCCCGCATTTTTCGCGATTTCGAAAAGCAGAGTTGTCAGCGCCAACATTGCCAACGGTAGAGTCGCGAACGGCACGGCGTTTGCGAGTGGTGTGACGCATACCCACCCTTGGGTTTCAACACGAGAGGGTGGGGGGGGAAATCCCCATGAGCGAGCGGACTCCGGCTGTGGCCGGGGCGAGGATGGACGGGCGTGAGCGTCGATAGCAGAGGCGCGCTTGAGCTAGTGCGGGCAGGATTGATTTCCTATCGCCAGCTCAACGAGATTCACAAGCTGATCAAGGAGACGGGCGGCGGAGACCTCCGCTCGGCTCTCCTCGATGGCGGCTATGTGACTGAGGAACAGCTGGCGGGTCGTCGCAGGCGGCCAAACACCCGCAAACGCCTCAAGCTGACCTACTCGCTCGACCTCGTGAAGGCCGGGTTGCTGACCTTCAAGCAACTCAACCTTTGCCACCGGGAAGCGCGCGAGAGCAAGGGCAAGCGGACGATCCTCGACATTGCAGTCGAGAAGGAGTTCGTGAGCGAGCTCCAGGTCGCGACTCTCCCCGAACAGGCGGGCTTCGCGGCACAGGACAAGCACAACAAGCGCTTCTCGTCCTCGTGGGACCTTTTTCGGGGTGGGCTGGTTAGCCTTCGCGCTCTCAATGAGTGCCACCGCACGATCAAGCTGGATAGCCCAAACAAGTCCCTCAAGGAGGCTCTCATCGAGCGGGGCTATGTAACCGCGGAGCAGGTCGCCGAGTTCGACGTCAACAAGTCGGTCGCTTCGGTCGAGCCTGAGGCCTCGGCCTTCATGGAGAAATACGCCGACGAGTTCGCGAAGATCCCCGCCGACCTACGCGAGCGCCTTCGGAGCGAGCACCTCAAGAGCCGCGGACTCGAGGATCCCGAATTGGCCGGCGTCGAGCCAGGTCGGCGAAAGAGGAAGAAGAAGAAGAAGAAGAAGAAAAAGCCGGCGGCTGAAGTCGTCGCCGTGCCGGTGCCGGCTCCTGCCGACGAGGACGAGGACGAGGACGAGGACGAGGACGACGGCGACGGCACAATCGTATTGCAGTCGTATCAAGTTATATTGGAGGAAGACGATGAACTTATATGAAGAAGTATA
>JAESQQ010000035.1 GCA_016765095.1 Planctomycetota bacterium
AAACCCCGCACCCTACGAATCGCAGGAGGGTCCCTCCGCAAGGCGCCCTCCTGGACGGCTCACAACGCGCTTTGGTAGGGGCGGGGTTTACCCCCGCCCGGTTCCCAGGCCTTGCCAATCGGCTTCCCCGGCGCCTCCCCTGAGCCGCTCACGCAGTTAGCCCTCGCCACGTCAGGAGCTGCAAACCCTGCCCCTACCCCCTCGAAGGGAACGCAGTTAGTCCTCGTAGCCCAGCTCGCGGGCCTTTCCAAGGTCCTCGTCGGCGGCCATAGGATCGCCGAGGGCTCGGTGGGCTTGGGCGCGGCGGAGGTAGGCCGGGCCGAGGTCGTCTTCGAGCTTGATCGCGCGCGTGCAGGCCTCGAGCGCGCGTTCGGGCTCGTTGCGAAACAGGAACACGGCCGCCCGGCCGACGTAGGCCATAGCGTTGTTGGGGGTCAAGGCCAGGGAGGCTTCGTAGTCGGCGGCGGCGCTCTCGATATCGCCGAGTTCGAGGAAGCTCTCGCCGCGCCCGACCAGGGCCTCGGTGTCCTCGGGGTCGAGGGCCACCGCGCGCGAGAAGTCTGCCAGGGCACGGGCTGGTTCCCCGAGCGAGAGGTAGGCGAACCCTCGTCCGGCGATCGCAGCCGGATCGTCCTGGTCGAGTGAGATCGCGGCGTCGAACTCACGACGAGCCTGCTCCTCCTCGCCGGTCTCGAGGTGAATGCGTCCGCGAAAGACATATGCCTCGGCGTGGTAGGGATCTGCCGCGATCGCGCGGGTCAGGTCTTGTTTCGCGCTCTCTGGCTGGGAGTTGAGGAAGCGGGCCCAGCCACGCCCGACGAGCGCGCGCGGGTCCTCGGGCGTCAGGGCCAGGACCGCCTCGAAGTCCTCGAGGGCCTCCTCGCCCAGGTCGAGTTCGAGCCGCGACCAGCCGCGGCCGTAGCGGGCGTCTGGGTCCTGGGGGCTGTTCTTGATGATCGCGTCGTAGTCCCGGCTCGCGGCCTCGTAGTCACCCTCTTCGTAGAGCATTTGGGCGCGGAGGAGGAGGGCCAGCCGGCCGGCTGGCTCAAGCGCCACGGCGCGGTCGAGGTCGTCGAGAGCGTGATCGATTTCGTGGAGCTCGATCAGGGCCTCGGCCCGGCGGCAGAGGGTCTCTATGTCGTCTGGGTCGAGCTCGAGGCCGCGGGTCAACTCGACGACGGCGCGGGTGAAGTCGCCGACCTCGCAGCAGAGCGCCCCCAGCGCGGCGCGTGGCCCGGGGTCGTTCGGACTGAGGAAGGCCGCCCGCTCGAGGTCCTGGGCGGCCGCCCGGACGTCGCCTTTGGCCCAGAGTCGCCGGCCGCGGGCCTCAAGCGCCAAGGCGTAGCTCGAGTCGAGGTCGAGGGCCGTGTTGTAGTCGGCCAGCGCACCCTCGACGTCTCCGTCCTCTTCACGAGCGGCGCCCCGCACGAAGCAGGCCTCGGCGGACTCTGGCGCGAGCGCGATCGCGGCGTCGAGGTCCGCGCGTGACTCGGTCTGTCTACCCAGGGCCCGGTAAACCTTGGCTCGACCGATCCGGGCCAAGGCGTTGCGCGGATCGAGTTCGACTGCGCGGTCGAGGTCGGCTGCGGCCTCTTCGAGTCGCGAGGACTCGAACAGGACACTGGCTCGAGCTCCATAGACCTCCGAGCGATACGGGGCGAGGGCCACCGCGCGGTCGACGTCGGAGAGCGCGCCGCGGCGGTCGCCTGTTCGCCAGCGGGCGATCCCGCGCTCGACTCGCGACTGATAGTCGTCTGGGGCCAAAGAGACCGCTCGCTCGAAGTCGGCCAGAGCGCCAGACGGATCGCCCTCGGCCATTCGGAGCAAACCTCGCTCGCGGAGGCCGCGCGCCGTGTCTGGAGTGAGGATGAACACTTCTTCGAGGGAGGCTTCGGCCTTCCCGAGTTGGCCTTGCTCTCGATAGCTGGCAGCCCGCCCGATCAGCGCTTGGGGCCGGAGCGTCGGGTCGTAGGCCGCAGCCTGGGCCAAGTCGCGGCGTCCGCCTTCGTGTTCACCCAGGAGCACACGCAGGCTGCCGCGTTGGCTGAGCGCCTCTCCGTTGCGCGGGTCGAGCGCGACCGCTCGGTCGAGGTCGGCCCGGGCACCGGTCATGTCTCCACCCTCGACTCGGGCCACGGCGCGCTGGGTGTGGACCTCCGAGTCTTCGGGCGCGATCTCGAGGGCTCGGGAGAGGTCGTCTATGGCGTCGGACGGCTCGCGGTGGGCGAGGTGGATCTCCGCTCGAGCCAGGAGCGCTTGGAGAAGCGCGGGGGGGTCGTCTTGGACCGCGCAGGCCGGCTCAAGGTCTCGGAGTGCGCCCTCGAGGTCGTTGAGCGAGGCACGCGCGCGAGCGCGACCGATCGCGGTCTCGCAGCGGACCCCGCCGTCCTGATCCTCAAGCGCTGCGGCGCGCTCGTAGGAGGCGAGGGCGCCGCGTCCGTCGCCCAGAATCGCGCGGATCGAGCCCAGCGCCGCGTGGTGGGCGGGGATCGTGGGAGCGAGCGAGCAGGCCCGCGCGAAGGCGTCTTGGGCGCCGGCCGGGTCTCCGATTCGGTCGAGAACTTCCCCGCGGCGGTAGTGGGCAGACGGGTCTTGGGGGTGCGCTTCGAGCCAGGCCCGGAGGTCCTCGAGGGCGCCTTGGCGATCGTCGAGTTCGAGCCGGAGGCCGGAGCGCTCCTCACGGAGCTCTCCGTTGCGAGGGTCCTTCGCGATCTCGAGGGCGAGCTCCTCGAGCCGCGCGCGGAGTCGCGGCTGCTCGGGGCGACCGAAGCCCCGCACGATCCGACCGGGGCGCTCGTCGCGCCGCCCTTTGCGGAGTCCACCCTCCTTCTTTCGTCGCTTGGGTCGCATGGCCGAATGATAGCTCGCTAAGGAGGGGCCAAGGAACAACTCCAGGGTTTCGCGCCGGACTCGGCGTCGCAGGCAAGGCAGGCTGAGGGCAAGCGTAGTGACCTACGCGGCCGATGCCGAACGCAGCCTGCGGCGTCGAGGACAAGCGAAACGCGGAGTTATTCCTTGGCGCCGACTAAGTCACAGGAGCGGAGAGGTGGCCCCCCTGGATCCCGATCCCAGACGACGGGAGCCGGAAGGATCTCGCGCCGCGAGTGCGGCAGGGGCGGGCCGACACCGCTAAGCTCTCGGCGTGAGCACCACCGCCCATTTGATCCGGCAACTCGACTTTGAGGCCCTCGTCTCCGACGCGCTGCGCAACGAAGCCCCGCTGGTGCGCTGTCTCCACGCGGGCGGCGACGAGGAGGTCGCGGAGGCGATCGAGGAGAGCTTCGATCTCGAGGGGGGCACAGAGCCTCTCGTGCTTCTGCTCCTGCTCCATGAGGGAGCAGAGAGCCTTGAGCTCGGCGTCGGCTCGGTGCCCTTCTTCCGATTCCGGGGACAACTCGTCCCGCTTCTTGAGCGGCCGATCTCCAAGCCAGTGCTGCTTCAGTTCACCGACCGGCTCCCCTTTCCGACGGGGACCGGCGCCTTGGCGGGGTGCACCCTTCGTCTCACCGGAGGATCGGAGCGGGTCCAAATCTCGCTCTGCGGACCGCCTCCGACCTTGGCCGACCTCGACCCGCACAACGACCTAGCACCGCCCTTGACCGAGGTCCGCGCGGGTCTAGTCGTGGTCAGCGGACTCGTCGGTACACGCCCCGAGTTGACGACTTCTGCGATCGTGAGCTCGCTAGCTGCGGAACGAGACCTGCGGATCGCGATCCTCGATCCGCCCGAATCCGTCGAGTTCATGGGCACGCGGAGCCTGCTGACCTGCCACAACGGCGCTGAAGCCGGCTCGTGGGAGGAGACCTTTGGGAGGGCCTTGCGCGAGGATGTGGACTTGATCGCTGCCGGCGACTTGAAGCCGGAGCGGCTGGAGACGGTGCTCCGAGCGGCCTTGGGGGGGCACATTGTCGTCCTGACGGCCAACGCCGACACCCTCGGCGACTTGATCCGTGACTTGGGCTGGGCCTACGGGCCGAGCGAGCAGCGGCTGCTCGCGTTTCTGTTGGCAGACGCAATCCAGCTCCTCGTCGTCCAGCGACGAATCAAGGGCGGCGTGCGCCTCGAATTCGACGTGTTGGCTGGCTCGGAGGAGCTCTCGAGATCGCTGCGGGACCTGCACCCACCGCCCATTAAGCGGTTGCTGCGGGCGGAGCAAACGCGTCGCCGAGGCTGGCAGGGCCTTGGTGGGGACGCGGGTGGCTCCTCCGACGAGGCCAAGGAAGAGGTCGAAGCATGAGCCGCAGCCGCTTTGGAGACCTCCTCGACCGAGCAGGGCGCCTGCAGGCGACCGCGATCTTCCTCAGCGAAGACGAGCCCGGGTTGCTCCGGGTCCAGGGCGCGGTGCTCCCGCTCCCCGACGATCCTCCTTGGTCTTCGGGCGAGCTGAGAGAGGTCATTCGCTCCCTGGTTCAGGCGAATCCGCGCCGCAAGTTCGAGGAGCGCGGCCACCTGGAGTTCTCCTACCTCGACAAGCGGGGAGCGACCTGGGTCGGCTCGGCGACTCGGTCCGACGCCGGGCTCTCGATGACCTTTCGGAGCTTTGCGCCGCCCGCGCCGGAGAAGCAGCCCTTGCCGGCTCCTTTCTTGTTGGCGGCGACAGGGACCCGCGGTTGGGCCTGGGTCGCGGGCAGGCGAGGGAGCGGAAAGACCTCGATCCTCGAGCGTTGCCTGGTCGAACTGAGCCAGAAGCGAAGCGCCCACGTCATGATCCTCGAGCGCGGGGTGAAGCGGATTCGGCCCCCCAAGAAGGGGCTCCCCCTGCTGCTCGAGCACCACGCCTACGAGACGAACGCCGACCTCGTTGCGCGCTTGAAGGAGGCCGAGCCCGACGTGCTCCTTGTCGACGATCTCGACGGTGGGGAGGCCCTCTTGGCTTGCGCCGAGCTGGCCTCTCAAGGCCGCCTCGTGATCTCCACTCACGGGACGAGCACCCTTCAGCAAGCGCTCGTGCACGCGATCCTGACGGTCCCCCGAAGCGAGCGACGCCGGTTCCGCGAGCTTGTCGCGCGTCGGTTCTCGGTGGGGCTGCTCCAGGTCTTGACTCGCCGCAACACGGGCGGGAATCCGGTCCCGAGCCATGAACTCGTCATGGGAGGCGACGCCTTGGCGCGCTTCCTCCGCGCTGAGCCCTTCGCTCCGAGCAACGGTGGACTTCCCGGGCGCGAAATGGAGGTTAAGGACGGGCTCTTGAACCTCGTTCAGCGGGCCGTCGTCCACCCTGCGTGCGCGCTGACCTCGACGCCCCAGCCGGGAAGCCTGAGGCGAGCCTTGGCCGCGAGCGGCTACGACATAGAGACCGCG
>JAESQQ010000372.1 GCA_016765095.1 Planctomycetota bacterium
CCGCGCGCAGCCAGCGGAGCGTGCTCTGAGCCGCCTCGGGGACCTCGCTCGGGTCGTCGTGGTCGAGGAACGCGGCGGCGCCGGCGTAGGTCAGGCGGGAGTGATTGCGGATCAGGCTCAGCCAGGGGTCGGCGGCGGTCACCTCGCCGTCGGGATCGATCCTGAGTTCGACGGTCAGCGCCGCGCGATCCACGCCCGGGAGGAGGCTCAGGCGGTCCTCGCTCAAGGTCCGGGGGATCATGGGGAACACGCCGTCGGCGAGGTAGACCGTGGTCCCGCGAGCGCGAGCCTCGAGATCGAGGGGTGAGCCTTCGGGGACGCAGGCGTCGACGTCGGCGATCGAGACCAGGACTCGGATCGCGCCGTCGTCCTGAGCAGGGAGGACCGCGAGCGCGTCGTCGAGGTCGCGCGAATTCGCGCCGTCTATGGTCAGGGTCGGAACCTCGCGCAAGTCACGACGGTCGCGAAAGGCGGGCCCGTCGAGGTCGTAGCTGACCTCGCGCGCCGCCTGCTCGATCGCGGGCGGGAACTCCTCGTCGACTCCCCAGCGGGCCAGGGTCCGCTCCATAAGCGCTCGCTTGGGGTCGACCGTGCGCAGGAAGGTCGCTGTGTTCCCCGTGATCGTGGCCAGGATCGGGGCGCCGCGCTTGAGGCCTCTAGGCGCGTCCAGGAGGGGCCAGTCGCCGTTGGCGACGGCGTCGTCCACGGCGAGCGAGGACTTGCCTCGGCGCTGAGAGTAATGTCCAAACAGGACCTTTCGCCAACGGCCGAGCAGCTCGAGGTCTGCGGCCGCGGGGCCGCGCTCGTTGGCTTGGATCGTGGCGGAGACTTCGTCGCCGGTCAGGAAGCCCCGCAGGGCTGGTGGAGGTACGAACGCGCTCTCGTCCTCGCCGAGGTCGAGGAAACCAAACCCGCGCGGGTGAAGGGACAGAGTTCCAGTGACGCGATCGCTCAGGGCTCACCTCTTGGGTTGGGGCCAGGATAGGACCGGCGGGCGGCGAAGCCAGGGGGAGTGCGAGCTAGCGCGGACTCGGAGTCGGGCTCGGTGCAGCCTTGGGTGGGGGCCGAATCGCGAGCTTCTCGAGGGTAGCGAGGACATTTCCGCGCTGCTTGCTGGATATCTTCCCTGGGTCCCAGCTTACGATCCGCTCCTTGAAGTCCTCCCGAAGCGCCATGACTCTGCTTAGATCGGTGAGGCCTCGCTGGAGTGCGACGTGTTCGACGACCAGCCGTCGATAGTGGCCCCAGGCGCTATGTGAGCCCGGGATCTGCTGGAGCGTGACGCGAGTCGAGTTGACCTCGGCTGCCCCGCGGTGAAGAGCTTGCAAGAGTCTCCCGCCAAGCATCTCCTCGAGCTGGCTTCGGATCACGTTGCTGCGAGCGAGCCGACAGCACTCCTCAGCGATTTGAAGGGCTCGCTTCGTGTCGTGCATCCAGGCCTTGTATCTGGCGAAGTTGACCAGCGCAGAGCCTGGCCGAAGCCTGTGGGCCTCGCCCAGGGTGCGCTGAACCCATTCGGGTGGATCCTCCCCAGGCTTCCACCGATCCCTGGCCTTGGCGAAGCGGAGTCGGAGCTCGAGCTCCAACAGGAGCCCTCGAGGCCAGCGGACACGACCCAGGACGCGGGAGGCCTGGCGCAGGTCAGCGGGGGTCGGGCTCACTCGCGTGGAGGTTTGGACGGAGGAGAGCTCGAGGAGACGCGTCTCCTCCGTCACGAGGGGGAGCCAGGCTAACTCGGCGGCTCGGGTCAGCTCCTCGGCGAGCAGAGTCCGGCGGGCAGCGTCGGGCTCGGCCGCGAGGAGCTCCAGGTAGTCTTCGACAGCGGCGGAGGGGTCGTCGAGCAGCTTCGCGCGGGCTCCCCGAGCGGCGCGATTGATGGCGTCATGGTCTCTATGCCAGACTTTCTTCCAGGCTTCGACCTGCGTCGGGGGCTTGTAGTCCTTGAGGTAGCCGTCTAATCGGATCGACTCGCGCAGCCAAGCAGCCTTGTAGAGCGGGCGGGTCACGATCCCCAAGTGGCGATAGGCCTGGGCGATCTCCTTGTCGCCATGGCGAATCTCGTTTGGGTGGCCCAGTTCGAGCAGCCCCCAGGAGTCGCCTCGTTGCGCCGTGTTGTGGAGCCATTTGCGGGTGAGGCGAGAGAGTGGTTGATCGTGATCGACCACCGTGGCGTGGAGTGCGAGTCGAATCAGACCGTAGGTGTGCCCTCGCCGAGCCAACTCCAGGGCGGCGCTCAGGCCGCGCGGGTCGCCTATGTGGGTGTTGTCCGCGAGGTCGTAGAGCACCGAAAGAGAGGACGACTGGACGCGGCTCAGCCCTGCGGCGGCCTTCTTTACGGCCGGTTCCGCCGACGCGAGTGCTGCGGAGGTGAGGGGTGCGGGCGAGAACACGATCGGCCAACCCAGCGGCGCTTGGCTTGAGCGAGGCTGCGTCGTCGTAGCGCTCGGCGTCTTGGCGGGGGTAGCAGGAGTCGCGGGAGTCGCTGGGGCGAGGGGGAACGCCAGGAGAAGTCCACCCCCGACGAGCAGCGTTGCGAGCACCGTCGCGAGCGAGAGCCCGAGCCAGCGCGCGAGGGGTGACCGCTTCGGCTCGGCTCGCCAAGACCCCGCCCGAATCGATTCGGCCACTTCAGCGGCGCTTGGGCGCTGGCGAGGGTCCTTGGCGAGGCAGGCGGAGCAGAGCGACTCCAGGCCGGGCGAGACCTCGACGCCGAGGGACGCGAAAGAGGGCGGAGCCTCGTCTTGGAGCCGGTGAAGAAGGCTCAAGAGCGTCGCCCTCTGCAAGAGCGGGGGGCGACCCGTCAGGCAGTGATAGAGGACGGCGCCGAGGGAGTAGACGTCGACTTTCGGACTCGCGGGCTCACCGCGGGCCTGCTCCGGTGCCATGTAGAGGGGAGTTCCCAGCAGGGCGTGGGTCTCGGTCAGGCGGGAGTCCCCGCCAGCCTTCGCGAGCCCGAAGTCTGCCAACTTAGGGCGACCTTCGTCGCCGAACAGGACGTTCTGGGGCTTTATGTCACGGTGCAGGACCCCCGCCCCGTGTGCGGTCGCGAGGCCGCTCGCGAGGGCTCCGATCCACTCGAGCGCCTCGCTCTCAGAGACGGGGCCGGTCCGCAGCCGCTCCGCGAGGGAGCCGCCAGGGGCGAATTCGAGGACGAGCAGCGGCGCGCTCTCGCTTTGAATCACGGTGTGAACGCGGAGGAGGTTGGGGTGGCTGAGCCGGGCCATGGCTCGACCCTCCCGCTCGAAGCGCGCGAGGTCGTCTGGGTTTGCGCCTAGGTGGGGCGCCTTGAGGGCCACGAGCCGCCCCGTCGCCATTTGCTCGGCCCGATACACGGCGCCCATTCCCCCCGCGCCAAGGGAGGCTCCGACTCGATATCCGGCGACGAGTTCACCGGGCTTCATGTCGGCTCGCCTGGGCTCGAATGCGTGGGGCTAATCGACGCCATAGCGCCGCTTGAAGTCCTCCTCCGCTGCGGCGAGCGCCGCCTCGTCGAAGCCGAGTTGCCCCCCGAGGACACGGGCCTCGTCCAGCCGAGATTGCGAGACCTCCCCGCCGGGGAAGGCGCGCTGGAGCGCTTCTTCGAGGAGAAAGGTCCGCGCGTATTCGCGCAGCTCAAGGGCTCGCTCCCGGGAGACCTTGAGCTTCTTCGCGTAGCTCAGGAGCTGGTTCTCCTCGTCTTGGTCGAGGTCGTGGTCGACGTGCGCGAGGGCCCAAGCCAGCATGACCATCGTCTCTCGGGCGGCGCCCAGGCTGACTTTGTCGAGCTCTTCGGCCGTCAGGGGCGGGGCCTCCATGTAGGTGTCGACCGAGCTCAGATCGCCCGGGACGAACGAGGCCAGGAAGGCCCACTCCGTCTGGGTCACGTGGCCGTCTGCCCGCGCGACTTCGACCAACATTCGGGCTGCGATCCGACGGTCGCCCTCGGACTGAATCGGCGCCAGGCGCAGGAGGCGATCGAAGTCACTCAAGAGCTCGCCAGCGCCCTCGGTCGAGACCCAGCGCTCCCGGGAGGGATCCCAGACGAAGCGGTCCGCGACGCTTCGAAAGGCGACCACGATTCCAGCCTTGCGCTCGGACTCGCTAAAGGAAGACGAAGTGCCTTCGGGGAGGCGAACCGGCGAGGCCGCCTTGCGCTTTCCAAGCGCTGCTGTGAACAGCCCGCCGAGCGCGCTTCGGAGTCCACCCAGCAGCGACTGATCTCCCGGGCAGACGTCTGCGAGTTCGCGGCCCTTCTCGAGGACTCCCTCCGCCTCGACGTCGGCCTGGGTGACGGGACAGCGGAACGTGCAGCGGACGGCACCTTCGAGTTCGCTCGCGTTTTGGAGGAGCGCCTCGACGGAGGCGTAGGTGATCTCAGCCATGTCTGCAATCCTACTCGTTGGGGCCGAGCGGGCGAAGCCAAGCGGTCGGGCGGCGGTGGTTGGGGAGTGTACGCGAGCCACGGCCCGCAGTATTTTTCGCAACGGACAGCGAGCGGAGCGGCCGATAGAGAGCGTGGAGGCTCCCTGTGTTCACGTTTCGCTCCTTGCTCGCCACCCTGTTCTTCGCCGCCGCCGTGGCCGGCCTCGCGGGCGCGAGCGACGCCCCGATCCTGCCCCAGGAGTCGCCTTGGGAGCTCGAGACGAAGGGGTTTGTGCTCCGCTGCACTCTGGCCCCGAGTCGGGCTTTTCGGCCGAGCCGCGCGTCCCGCGTGCTGGCGAGCGCGGCTCCCCAGACCCGGGCCGTGAGGCTGCGAGCGGTCACGAGACCCGCCA
>JAESQQ010000373.1 GCA_016765095.1 Planctomycetota bacterium
CGGCAGCTCGGTTCGGCTCGTCCCCAGGTTTCTCCAGGCCAGCAGTCACTTCGCCGGTTTAGGTCGGAGCGTCCTTCTCGCCGGCGAGGAAGGCTCGAATGACCTCCAGGAAGGCGAAGCCGTAGTCCTCGGCCTTGCGGGCCCCGATTCCGTGCAGAGCGCGGAACGAGGTCAGGGTCTGGGGCTTCTTCTCAACCATTGCGACCAGGGTTCGGTCGCCGCAGATCACGTAGGGCGGGACGTCCTTGCGACGCGCCATTTCGCGGCGCGTGGCGCGGAGGTGCTCGAACAACTCGCGCTCGCGCTCGTCGAGGTCGTCGCGGCCGCGGCTTGAGGAGGTCGAGCGTGAGCGCTTCGTGCTGGTCGCGATCTTGGGCTTGAACAGGATCGGCGTCTCCTCGCCCGCAAGCACTGGCCTCGCGGCCGGAGTCAACTGGAGGGTCGGGTAGCGACCGGGCGCGACGTGCAGGTAGCCCTTGGCGGCGAGCTGCTCGATCCAGGACCGGATCTCCTGGACCGAGTTGGCCTTGAGGAGCCCGTGGGTCGAGAGCTGGTCGTGGCGTGCGCGCCGGATCTTCTCTCCTTTTCCGCCTCGGAGAACCTCGGCCACGTGGCCGGCTCCGTAGCGTTGGTCGCAGCGCACAACGCAGGACAGGATCTTCTGAGCTACCAGGAGCGGCTCTGGGATCGCTTCGAGTTCGCCTAGGCAGACGTCGCAGGCGCCGCAGCCGGAGGCACCCTCGCCGTGTTTGAGCGTCTGGCCGAAGTAGCCCACGAGCTGCTCGTGGCGACAGACCCCCGAGGTGGCGTAGCCGTAGATGTGCTTCAGGCCCAGCGTGCTCGTCTCGAGGAGCGCGTCGGGTGCGGGGTGGCCGGCCTCTTTGGCCTCGGCCACGCCGCGCTCGATCAGGGTTCGCCAGCCGTGGAAGTCGGCGCCGCCAAAGAAGAGCGTGCACTCGCTCGGGAGCCCGTCCCGGCCAGCTCGACCCGTCTCTTGGCTGTATTGCTCGAGCCCCTTGGGGAGGCTGGCGTGGATCACAAAGCGCACGTCGGGGCGGTCGATCCCCATTCCGAAGGCGACGGTCGCCACGATCAAGTCGAGCCGCTCGGTGCGGAAGGCCTCTTGGACTCTGCGGCGCTCGCCTCCGCTCAACCCTGCGTGATAGCCAGCGCAGCGGAGGCCTTTGGCTTGGAGCTGCTCGTTGAGCTTGTCGACGTCCTTGCGACGGAGGCAGTAAATGATCCCCGCCCCGTTGGCGCTTCCGCCCGGCTGGTGGCCATGTCGTTCGAGGACTTCAAGGACCTGATCGATCAGCTTGACGCGTTGGATCGCGCGATAGGTCAGGTTGGGGCGATCGAAGCTGCCCACGATCGAGATCGGGTCGCGCAGCCCGAGCTGGCGCGCAATGTCTTCGCGGACGCGAGGGGTCGCGGTCGCGGTGTAGGCCTGGACGCCTATCTCGGGCCGGCAGCGGCGGAACTCGCCGAGCTGGCGATACTCGGGGCGGAAGTCGTGCCCCCAGTGGCTAATGCAGTGCGCCTCGTCCACGGCCATGGACGTGATCCCGGCCTCGTCGAGGCGGCCCGCGAAGCCCGGGAGCGCGATTCGCTCAGGGGAGACGAAGAGCAAGCTCAGTTCGCGTTTGGCCATGGCGCTGAACACGTCACTGCGCTCGTCGCGATCCATGTTGCTCGAGAGCATGCCCGCCGAGACGCCGTGGGCCTGGAGGCTAGCCAGCTGGTCTCGCATCAGGGAGATCAAGGGGCTCACGACGACGGTCAGCCCCTCGCGAACGAGCGCGGGAGCTTGATAGCAGAGGCTCTTGCCTCCGCCTGTTGGGAGCACGACGAGCGCGTCGCGATCCGCGAGGCTGGCTCGGATCGCCTCGTCCTGGTGGGGGCGGAGGGAGTCAAAGCCCCACGTCTCGCGGACGCGGGACATGAGGCGATCCCAATTGGGGTCGCGTGGGTCCAAAGAACTAGCCTCTGGAGTCAGGGTCTCCGGGGCGCTGGAAAGGGGGGTGGCGTGTGGCACGACCGGCTCCTGGGGTGTCCGGTCGAGGTGCACCGGGGTCTAGAAGAGGTGCATTATGCGGGCCCCCCCGACAGCCCACGTTCGAGGCTTGTTCGGGCTCCCCCAGGTATGCTCCCCCCGTGGATCTGTTCAAGGCTGAGCCCGACCCAGCACCGGGGCCTCCCCCCGAGGCGCCCTCTGATTCCCCTCTGGCTGAGCGAATGCGGCCGCGGACCCTAGACGAGGTCGTCGGCCACGAGGACCTCGTCGGACCGGGCGGCTTGCTGAGGTCGGCGATCGCCCGGGGCGAGCTCCCCTCCATGATCCTCTGGGGGCCTCCGGGGTCAGGGAAGACGACCCTCGCGCGTCTCCTGGCCCACCACGTGGACCTCCCCTTCGTCTCCTTCTCAGCGGTCCTGGGAGGGGTCAAGCAGGTCCGCGAGATCGTGGCGGCAGCGGAGCAGCGCCGCCTCCGCGAGGGGAAACGCACGATTTTGTTCGTGGACGAGATCCACCGCTTCAACAAATCGCAGCAGGACGCCTTCCTGCCCCACGTCGAGCGCGGGACCGTGATCCTGATCGGCGCCACGACCGAGAACCCGAGCTTCGAGCTCAATCGCGCCCTGATCTCGCGGGCCCAGGTCGTCACCCTCGCTCCCCTGGCCCGTGTCCAGCTCGAGGAGCTCCTCGAGCGGGCCCACGCCGATCCCACCCGCGGCCTGGGCGGGGCCCCACCGCTCGCTCCTGAAGTCCTTGAGCGGATCGCGCGTCAGAGCCAAGGCGACGGTCGGGCGGCGCTCAACCTGCTCGAGGCCGCAACGAACGTGGCCCTGGCCGCCGACGCCAGTTTGCTCGGCCCTGAGCACCTCGAAGGGGCCCTGGCGACCGTCACCGTTCGCTACGACAAGGGAGGAGAGGAGCACTACGACGTCATTAGCGCGTTCATTAAGAGCCTCCGCGGCTCTGACCCCGACGCGGGGCTCTATTGGCTCGCGCGAATGCTGGCTGGGGGCGAGTCGGCCCGCTTCATAGCGCGCAGGTTGGTGGTCTTCGCCTCTGAGGACGTGGGCAACGCGGATCCGCACGCGTTGGAGGTCGCGACCAACGTCGCCCAAGCCGTCGAGCTAGTCGGGCTCCCCGAGGCTCGGATCAACCTTGCCCAGGGAGTCACTTATCTGGCCATGGCGCCCAAGTCGAACGCGAGCTACCTCGGGATCCGCGCCGCCATGGACGAGGTTCAGGCGAGCGGGACCCAGCCGGTCCCGCTCCACCTTCGCAACGCACCGACGGGCCTCATGAAGACGCTCGGCTACGGGAAGGGCTACGACTACCCCCATGACAGCGAGGGCGGGGTCAGCGACCAGGTCTATCTGCCCCCCGAGTTGGCCGGACGGAGGTTCTACGAGCCGGTTCGACGTGGCCTCGAGAGCGAGTTGGCCGAGCGCTTGGCTCGTCTTCGCGAGCTGCGCTCCCGCGATCCTGACGCCAACCCTGACGGGGCAAGGAGTTAGGTCGGACGAGGACGGGGTCGTCGGACGAAGTCCTTAGGGCCACTAGTGGTTACGAGCCGTATGCGGCCCGCTGTGCGAGTGTTCACGCGACCCTTCTCCTTGCCTGGCAAAGGCTTAGCCCCCGCCGCTCGACACGGCGACCAGGCGCCCAACTCCGGTTGTCCAGTTTCGGTCGCGGGCCTTTGAGGGATCTTTAAGAAAAAGGTTCGGCCTGGCCGCAGATTCGCTTCCCCAGGTTCTCCACAAGGGAGGGTTTGAAATCAAAGGAGATCGGGCGAGACCGAACGTCTGGAGCCACGTCGTCGCGCGGGGACTAACCAGGTTGCGCGCAAATCGGGGTGGAGACGGTCGGGCCAGATCCGTATTGTCCCCCCCGTCGACGCGGAACGGTTCGCAATCGACAGCCGACACGGCGACGAGCGGAGCAAGGGGCTGGTGAGCAGGA
>JAESQQ010000374.1 GCA_016765095.1 Planctomycetota bacterium
GCCTCCACGCGCGACAGCAACTCCCCACCCCAGTCTTCTCCACCTCAGTGGCACGGGTACAGGCGCCAACCAGGGGACTAAAACCGGGGGGGACCCGGGGGTCTTCTCCACCTCAGTGGCACGGGCACCGGCACGGGTACAGGCACCAACCAGGGGACTAAAATCGGGGGGGACCCGGGGGGGCGGAGCCCCCTTTAAGGGGCGAAGCCGCTATAGGAGGTGAGGAGCGAAGCGACGAGGAGGGGCGAAGCCCCTCCTGAAAAACAGCCCCTCTTAGTGAGCAGCCAGCACGTCTTGGAGGGCCTCGACCTCGAGCGGACGGGCGAGGAGGCGCTCGACGGCGCTGACGGCGGCGGCGGCGGCCGGGATCGTGGTGAAGCAGGGGATTCCGCGGGCGACCGCTAGGGCGCGGATCTCGCGCTCGTGGTCCTTGGTCCGGCGGTCGTTGCTCGGCGTGTTGACGATCATGCCGATCTCGCCGTTCTTGAGCAGGTCGATCGCGTCGGGCCGCCCGTTGCCGATCTTGTGAATGTGACGCAGGTTGATCACGCCGTGTCGTTCGAGGACGGCGTGGGTCCCGCGGGTCGCGAAGATCTCGAACCCGAGGCTCGAGAGCTTCTTGGCCACGTAGATCACCTGGCGTTTGTCGGCGTCGCGAACGGTCACGAACACCGAGCCGAGCGGCCGGAGGTCCTCGCTGGCGCCGCTCTGGGCCTTCGCGAACGCGGCCCCGAACTCGCGGTCGATCCCCATCACCTCCCCGGTCGAGTGCATCTCCGGCCCAAGCAGGACGCTGCAGCCCGGGAAGCGGTTCCAGGGGAAGACGCTCTTCTTGATCGTGAACCTGGGGGGCACGATCTCCTCGAGGGCGTCGAGCTCGCGGAGAGTTCGACCGGTCATGATCCGAGCCGCCAGCTTGGCGAGCGGGCGCCCAGTCGCCTTGGAAATGAAAGGCACGGTCCGCGACGCGCGAGGGTTGGCCTCGATCACGTAGACCACGTCCTCCTTGACCGCGAACTGCACGTTCATGAGACCCCGGACCTTGAGCGCCCTCGCCAACTTCTTGCTCGCGGCTCGCATCCTATTCATGAGGACGAGCGGGATCGTGTAGGGCGGGAGAGCGCAGGTCGCGTCCCCCGAGTGAACACCCGCCTCCTCAATGTGCTCAAGGATCCCGCCGATCACGACGGCCCCGCTCGCGTCAGCCAGGAGGTCGACGTCGACCTCGAGCGCGTCGTCGAGGTATTGATCGATCAGGACCGGGTGATCCGGGCTGATCTCGGTCGCCGCCAAGACATAGGTCCTGAGCTGCTCGTCGTCATGGACGACGCTCATTCCGCGTCCGCCCAGGACGTAAGACGGGCGGACCATGAGCGGGTAGCCGATCTTGTGAGCGACCTGGAGCGCCTCGTCGAAGGTGAACGCGGTCCCAGACTCGGGTTGCTCGATCTGGAGCGTGTCGAGGAGCGCGCTGAACTGCTCGCGGTCTTCAGCGCGGTGAATGTCCTCGGGGCTGGTCCCGAGGATCTTGACGCCCGCGGCCTGGAGGCGGAGCGCGAGGTTGAGCGGAGTCTGTCCGCCGAGCTGCACGATCACCCCGTCGGGCTCTTCGCGCGCGATCACGCCCATGACGTCCTCGAAGGTCAAAGGCTCGAAGTAGAGCCGGTCCGAGGTGTCGTAGTCAGTCGAAACCGTCTCCGGGTTCGAATTGATCATGATCGTCTCGTAGCCGTCTTCGCGGAGCGCCATCGCGGCGTGAATGCAGCAGTAGTCGAACTCGATCCCCTGTCCGATCCGATTCGGGCCGCCGCCGAGGATCACGATCTTCCGCTTCCCGGTCGAGGGGAGGTCGTCGCTCTGCTCTCCCCAGGTCGAATAGAAGTAGGGCGTCTTGGCGGCGAACTCAGCGGCGCAAGTGTCGACGAGGCGATAGCAGGCCTGGATCCCGTTGGCGATCCGGTGGACCCATACCGCCTGCTCTTCGTGGTGGGTCGCGTGCGCGATCTGCGCGTCGGCGTAGCCGAGGCGCTTGGCCTCGAGGATCAGGGGCGTGAAGGAGTCGAGCTCGCTCCCGCGGACCGCGAACAGACGCTCCTCGAACTCGACGAGCTGGCGAATCTCACCGAGCCACCAGGCGTCGATCCCGCTCAGGGTTTGGACCTCGTCGAGGGTGAACCCAGCCTTAAACGCGTAGCGGACGAAGAACAGACGACCCGGCTTGGGACGGGCGAGGCGCTCGGTGATCTCTTGGCGATTCGGCTGCTCAGGGGTGCCCCAGCGGTCCTTGCGGTCGAGGCCGAGCCCGAGGTGGCCGGTCTCGAGGCTCCGGAGCGCCTTCTGAAGCGACTCTTTGAAGGTCCGCCCGATCGCCATTGCCTCGCCGACGCTCTTCATGGCGGTCGTGAGGACCGTGTCGGTGCCTGGGAACTTCTCCATATCGAAGCGGGGGATCTTGGTCACGATGTAGTCGATCGTGGGCTCGAAGCTGGCGGGGGTGCAGCCCGTAATGTCGTTTTGGAGCTCGTCGAGCGTGTAGCCGATCGCGAGCTTGGCCGCCACGCGCGCGATCGGGAACCCGGTCGCCTTGCTGGCCAGGGCCGAGCTCCGCGAGACGCGCGGGTTCATTTCGATCACGACCATTCGACCCGTCTTGGGACACGTCGCGAACTGCACGTTGCTCCCTCCGCACTCGACGCCGATCGCACGCATGATCGAGAACGAGGCGTTGCGGAGGCGCTGATACTCGCGATCGCTGAGGGTCAGGGAGGGCGCGACGGTGACCGAGTCGCCTGTGTGCACACCCATGGCGTCTATGTTCTCGATCGTGCAAATAATGATGCAGTTGTCGTTGCGATCCCGAACGACCTCTAGCTCGAACTCCTTCCAGCCAATGATCGACTCCTCGATCAAGACCTCGGTCCGCGGAGACGCGCGGAGGCCCGAGTCGACGAGCTCGCGGAACTCCTCGCGGTTGTAGGCGATCCCGCCGCCGGTCCCGCCGAGGGTGAACGAAGGGCGCACGATCGCGGGGAGCCCGATCGTCTCCATGGCCGCGTGACCTTCCTCGTTGGTGTGAACCACGACCGAAAACGGCGACTCGAGGCCGACCTCCTCGACGACTTTCTTGAAGGCTTGGCGGTCCTCCGCCCGCTCGATCACGTCGACGTCAGCGCCGAGGAGACGAATGTTGTGCTTGGCCAGGACTCCGCTCTTGGCGAGCTCGATCGCGACGTTGAGGCTCGTCTGGCCGCCGAGGGTCGGGAGGACCGCGTCCGGCTTCTCCTTCTCAATGATCCGCTCGATCACCTCGGCCGTGACCGGCTCGACGTAGGTTCGATCCGCGATCTCGGGGTCGGTCATGATCGTGGCGGGGTTGGAGTTCACGAGCACGACTCGAATCCCCTCCTCCCGCAGCGCCTTGACGGCCTGAGTCCCCGAGTAGTCGAACTCGCAGGCCTGGCCGATCACGATCGCTGATGCGCTTCGTTCCATAAGATGCGATAATTACGATTAAATTTGCTATTCATACCAAGTATCTCCCCGCCCAGTTCTTTATGCATAAAACCA
>JAESQQ010000375.1 GCA_016765095.1 Planctomycetota bacterium
ACGCCGGCCTCGTCGTCAGGCGCGCGAAGAGGGCTGCGGCGCGGCGTACCACCTCGAGCAGGGGGGGCCCCAGCTCGAACAGGGGGAGGGCCGCCTCGAGCAGCGGGCTGGGGCGGCTCTCCGCGAGGAGGCACGCTCCAGGTCGGGGGGGTCAAAGCGTCGAGCGTGCTCGGGCGGTAGCGGAACACGCCCGCCGCCAGGCGAACGATCGCGTCGAGCGCTTCCCGCCCGCGCTCCCTCCCATACGCGGCCTCCTGGCAGATCCCCTCGCGGAGAACGACCTGCCCCGAGGAGCTGTCGCCAAAGACCGTCAACACGCCCGTCGATCGGCGCGCGACGAGGTCGCGAACGACGTCGCTGGCGGGTGTCTGCTGAAAGTCACCGCTGAGCGAGAGCCCATGCTCGTCGACCTCGGCTGGCGGAGAGGCGTCGACGAGAACGTCTGGATCCTGCGCCCGGAAGCGGAACTTCCCCACGTTGAGGCGAGCCACGTATTCGAGGGCGTCCCGGTTGGTGAGCATGCCGAGCCGTGCGTGGCGGCAGCGCCCTTCGACGAGGATCATTTCACCCACGTCAGTCCCGTCGAACACGGTCAAAATGCCTGTCTGTCGCTGGCTATAGAGCCGCTTGACGAGCAGCTTCCCGTGCTGACGTGAGAAGTCTCCCTGGGTCTCGAGGGCGCTCAGGTCTCCCTCGCCGAAGGCTGCAGCGACCAAGTCTCCAAGAACCTCAGCGTCGGGTGGGGGTGCGGGGGCAGCCGCTGGCGCCGGTTGGGTGGTCGTGGGGCTCCCGTCCTCCGTTCGAACTCGGCTCAGTCGACGTGTGTCGTCGCCGCCTCGCTCCTGAAGCTCCTGGCGCAGCTCGCGGGGGGTCACGTGAAGGTAGCGGGCTCGAAAGCCCTCCCCGAGCAGGATCTCGTCGCCGCTCCGCAGGGGGCGTGGGTCGTCTGGCCGAACCTTCACCCCGTTGAGGAAAGTCCCGTTCTGGGCGCGAATCTCATTGAGGAGAGGCCGCGGTGGATTCGCCTTGTCCCACTCGATCTCGGCGTGCTGACGAGAGACGTCCGCGGAGTGAACGACCAGGCTCGCGCGCGGGTCTCGTCCGATCACGAACAGCTTGCCCTCAGCGAGCTCGATCGGCTCGCCCGTGGCGACCACCAACACGTGACTCTTGTCGCTCGAGACCTTCTTGAAGCGAGCCTTCGTGTCGCCCAGGAGCCGCGGCTCTTCGTGCATCGCCCCGGATTGGGGGCGTGCTCCGGTCTTACGCTTGCCCGTCCCCGAGAAGACCGGGGTGGCCGAGGAATCGACCGGGCAGCCGCAATACACACACTTCTTGTGTCGGGTCGGGATGACACGACCGCAACTCGTGCAGGGAACGACGCTCATAAGCTCAATTACCCTAGCTCTTTGAAGAGGGGATTGCGAGGCAGCGGGTCATTGAGAAACCTTGCCCCCAGGTCCTGACTCCCCGCCCCCCTCGGGCGCGGGGCTCGTGGTCCTGCTTCAATGGGGGGCATGCAGCGCTGGCCCGTCACCTGGAGTGGATCCCCCGCAGGCAACGTCTACGCAACGTCGGGAGACGAAGCCCGCCGAAGGGCTCGAGCCGCCTACAAGCGGGTCCACCCTGACCGCGATCCGCGGGGCGTGGTCCGCGTCGGCGACCCGAGTGAAATCGACTCCGAACCTGGGGAGGCCCGCCAGCTCGTGGGTGAGGTCTATGAGGGGCTCCGCCTCCTGCCCGGCATGGAAGTGCCCGCCGAGAAGCTCCGCAGTGCCCTCGTCCTCCTCGAGACCGCCGTCGCGCGAGACCCCGCCACGGCTCGCCTCGTGACCCGTCGCGGAGGAGGCGACACCGAGCTCCTCGAAGCGCTCCAGCCGATCTTCGACGCCAAGGTCGTCCCAGCTCCTGTCCAAGCCCGCCTCCAAGGCCTCCTGGAGTGGGTTGGAATCAACACGACCGCCGACGAACGTCAGAAGATCGATATCCAAGTCTTTCAGACCCTCTGGGAGGCGGGCCTCGTGGATCTCCACCAGAACGACCCTCCCGCCTGCCCGCTCCACCAGGCGAGCGCCTACCTCGTCGGGCGCCTGCGCAAGACCAAGGTGATCGAGGTCGAGCGCTTCAAGACCCTCGACACGCTCAAAGACTTCCGCAAGGCGCTCAAGAAAATGGGCGGGACGTCGGCGGGCCAATCGCTCTGGGCGTTCGTCCCGGCCCGCTCGGCGGATCGAGTCGAGGTCCGACGTCCCCTCGTGACATTCAACGGCCAGATCCTCCAGCCCGCCCTCCTGATGCGAGGCGTGGGAGTCGAGGAGGACGAGGTCGCCGCCTTCGACGCCGTCCTGTTCGAGACCCTCGAGCTGCTCCGGACCTGGGACGAGGGCCTCGGCCGAATCGCCGACGAGCACTTCGAAGAGAAGCAGCGCCAGTTCCAGAAGCGTACCAAGGTTCGGATCGAGGGCATGCGCAAGCAAATGGCGACCGCCAAGAAGGAAGGCCGCACGATCCTTCCCGCCTCGACCGCTCGCCGCGACTTGATCAAGTTCCTGATCGATCAAATCCACCGCCTGGGGGACGCGCTAGCGCTCCTCCCTGACTCCAGCCTCGGCCAGGCCTTCGACGACCTCGTGTTCAAGGACGTGGTCTTCCGCAGCGCGGGCCCCTACCTCAGCCGTCACTTCGGAGTCAGCATTGACACCGAGGTCGTCGCCGGCGCCGACAGCCAGGCGCTCGTGGGTCGCTTCAAGAAGGAGCCGGGAGGACGCAAGCCGACAACCCGCACGACCCGGATCTTCTCGGTCGTGGTTCCTTGCTACACCCAAGAGGGCGTCGCGGTCCGGCCCGCGTCGGTCCGGCTTGGGACGTACTAGCGCCGACTCCTCGAGAAGTGGCAGGACCGAGGAATCTCGGGGTCGATTGGTTGAGGCCCGACTGGCGCCGGAGGAGTCCCAGGGAGGGGCGCTCCGCGACGGGGGGCCGGAGCGAGCTTGAAGTGGCTCCCATCGCTGACCCGATAGGCCTCCACTTCGTAGTCCCATTGGGTGCCGTGCCTCCCTCCGTCTCTCTCGTAGAAGGCCGAGCTGACCACGATTTGCTCGCCGTTGTCGAGCTTGTACAAGGCGACCCGCGGAGGGTGGTAGTCGGGGAGTCCGTCGTAGGGCTCCGGCTTCACCTTCGGTCCGTTCGGGAGAGCGGTGGGTTTGTAGAGCACGCTCACGAGGTTGCTCGGGGCCTCGTCCGAGGTCAGGCGGCCTGAGTATTCGAGCGCGCTCGCCCAGGCCTCGACGTAGGCGCTCATGGTCTCGACCACGTCTCGATCGTTGGAGCCTCCCTCCCGTGACCACCCCTTCCGGCGAGCCACCATTTCCTTGAGCACGTCTGCCTTCGCGCAGGCCTCTCCCCCGACCGTGATCGATTCAACTCTCGACATCATTCCAGCGTCGTGGGCAAAGCTGGCTGAGACGTTGGCTTCGATCTCGGGGAAGTCTGCTGAGAGCACTCCCTCGCTGATCCCTGGCCCAGTATTTCTCCTCGGGGTCTCAGTCATTTCTGGCTCTCTCTTGTCCGGTGTGGCCGGAGGCGGGCTAGCCCCCGGTTTCGTCGTCTTGGCAGGCTCGGTCGTCTTCTCGGCGAACTCGGTCGTATTGATGGGCTGAGCGAGCACAGGCTCCGTCTTCTTCTCGCTAGGACTAGCCTTCTGAGAGCCCCCTGCAGGACAGCCGCTCAAGAGCGCCCCCACGGCGAGCAGGCCCCCTAGGCAAGTCAGGCCGGTGAACGATCTCTCCATGGCGGACCCTCCTTGAGAACTCAGCCAGCAGTATCGCACAGACCAGCCTCTCCAACCTTGTCTTGGGAGACCACCGAACTGGACAATCAAGTTCGCCTCCAAGACCCACACCACGAGGGCTGTGAGCCCGCGCCCACCCTTATAGCCTGCCCTCCAAGCGCGCACCCGGAGGTCGTTGATCTGCTCGGCGTCTTCGACAGTAGCGAGTCGGATCAAACGCCTCATGCCACGCGTCTAGAACCCGTCCTCTGAGAAGTGGCAGGACCGAGGGAGCTTGGGGTCGATCGGTTGCGGCCCACTTGGTGCAGCGGGAGTCCGACCGAGAGAGGCCGTCCGACCGGGAGCCGGTGCTAGCTCGAAGGGGCTCCCGTCGCTGACCCGAAAGGCCTCCACTCGGTAGTTCCACTGGGTGCCGTGGTTCCCTCCGTCGCTCTCGTAGAAGGCCGAGCTGACCACTATCTGTTCGCCGTTGTCGAGCTTGTATAAGGCGACGCGCGGGGGGTGGTAATCAGGGAGCCCGTCGCGCAGCTCCGGTCTTGGCTTCGGTCCGTGCGAGAGGGGGACGGTTTTGTAAAGCGCACTCGCGAGGCTGCTCGGGATCTCGTCCGAGGTCGCGCGACCTGAATACTTGAGGACGCTCGCCCAGGCCTCGACGTAGGCGGTCATGGTCTCGACGACGTCTTGATCTGTGGAGCCGCCCTCCCGAGACCACCCCTTCCGACAAGCCACCAGCGCCTTGAGCACGTCTACCCTCTCGCAAGGCTCCCCAGCGACGGTGGTCAAGTCGATGAACGACTCCATTCCAGCGTCGTCGGCATAGCTGGCTGAGACCTTGATCTCGACCTCGGGGAAGTCCGCCGAGAGCGGCCCCTCGCTAGCCCCGGGCTTGCGCGGTCCCTCGCTGGCCCCAGGCTCGGTCGCAATCCTCACGTTCTCAGTCACTTGCATCTCTCTCTTCTGAGGCGTGGCTGGAGAGGGGCTGACGCCCGGCCCCGTCTTCTTAGCAGGCTCCGTCGCCTTGGCAGACTCCGTCTTCTTCTCGGCGGGCTCCGTCGTCTTGACAGGTTGAGGAGCCGCGGGCTCACTCGTCTTCCCGTCTGGGCCCGCTCGCGGAGAGCCCCCCGCTGGGCAGCCGCTCGAAAGCGCCCCCACGACGAGGAGGCCGCCTAGGCAGGTCAAGCGCGCAAATCCTGTCTTCATGCAGATCCTTCCTCAAGACTCGCCAGCAGTGTCGCAGCAGTCACGGCTCCCGCCAGTCCTGTCTTGGGGAAGCCAGGACTCCCCGTTACTTCCGCTCTTGACTTCCATCGAGCGGGTCCTCGACGAGTCGAATCGAGTGTTCCACACCTCCGACCACAAACACTGGTTCGCCCGCCGAGTCCTCGCTCAAGAGCGACTCCAACTCGAGCACAGCACGTGGACGGAGGCGAATCGGCCAGCTCCCGTCTCGGCCGCTCGCGTAGAGCACGCCGGCTGAGTCGCGTCGCAAGGTCTCGGGCCTCAGCGGCTCTTCGTCTCCACCGCTCAGCTCAAGGATCGCTCCCTCCGTCCCGATCCGCGCTCCACGCGCATGCAGCGGGGCGCCCTGAACGTCCAAGTAGACGTAGTGGAGGTCATTGCGCAGGACGTAGCGACCGGCGTCGGTTCGCTCGATCCAACGCGCAAACCCCGCTGCGATCCCAGCGTGAGCGACCGGCTGGTCGCCCGAGAAGAAGTTCCCCTCGGGATCGAGGACGAGGTCTGTCTCCCGCGAGAGCCCAAGTCGGGCCAAGTCGGCGTCGGAGACGTGGTCACTCTTGGTGGGACGCATGGCCCGAGTGTGGCACGAGTTCGCGCCTGTGTCCGCGAGTCAGTTAGCCAAGGCTCTCGACGGGCACCGGCAACGACCCCGGAGCTTCGCGTCGCCCGAGCAGGACCTCAGCTGCCGCCCGCTCGGCTGCGGGGGCGTCTCCGTAGGCGACAAGGAGCTCGCTCCCCTCGGGGACCAAGCCCGAGAGCGCATAGGGCCCGCAGAGCCCAACGACTTGCGTCCCCTCGCCCGGGAGGTTCCTGACCTCCGCTGCGAGATCTGCTGCCAGGCCGGCTCGCTCTTTCCAAGCCCGCGTCTGGCACCCGACGGCGACCAGCCGGCG
>JAESQQ010000376.1 GCA_016765095.1 Planctomycetota bacterium
GGCGGGCCGCCAGTCGAAGGCGGGTGGGGTCGAGATCTCCAGCGCGGACGCGGGATTGGAGGTAGGCGGCCTCGTCGTCGCTGGAGCCGGTCTCTCGAAAGCGGCGCTCGATCTGGCGGAGGACTTGGTCAGCCACTTCGTGAGCGTTCCTCTTCGGCCGCCTCTTCCCACGGTTCAGGCAGAGGGATCCCCAAATCGGTGAGAACGGCGGCCGCCCGGCCGACGGTGACCGGCCCGCAGTTGGGCTGCTGAAGAGCTCAGCGGGGGTGATCGCCAGCAGGTCCTGGAGCGTGAGATCGTCCCGCCCGGAAGAACTGATCCGGCCCCATGCCATCGGCCGCCCCTTCTGGTTGCGTCTAAGGACCGCTCTGGATTTCAAGATGGCGTTTACCAGGCGGATCCACGTGTGCGACATGAGCGGTTTGATGACCTCGACCAGCGGCACGTCCTGCACCAGCCGCCCTCGCTCCCGAATCAGGCGCCGCTTGGCTTCTGGGTCGCCCTGAGCCGCCTGTCGTTCCAGCTCTCGCAGTTTCTCGTCCGCCACGCGGGCCCTCCCCTGGTCAAGAGCCCCGATCGGCCTCGAACGACGAATCGTCGCCCTGGTGTAGGAAGATCCTCCCGCTTAGGCCTCCGTCGTCGCGGAGGACTGCCCAGCCCCGGCCGCCGACGTCGTCACCGCCGCCGTAGTCGTGGCCGTTCCAGGACCACTCGACGGCGGGCCGCCCGTCCCGTACGACCTCCCGGCAGTCCAGCCAGCCATTGATGTACCCGAAGTGCATGCTAGCAAGGGTCCCCCGGCCCTCGAACTTGATGTGGGCCTGCCCCTCGGCGTTCACGTATTCCTGGCCCCAGACCTCCATTTCGGTGATGTGGAAGGTGCGGCCCGCAAATGGCGAATTGGTCTTCTTGGGCAACTCCTTGGGGATCACCTCGGGATCCGGGACCGGCTTCCCCGTCCTGGGGTCGATGCGGTCCAGCACCTTGAACGGGGGCTTGCTGCCGATCTTCGCCTTGGATCCAGACCTCGGCGTCCACTTGCGCTGCTTCCTCTTGGCCTTGGACTTCTTCTTCTTTGCCATCTATCGCCTCGTCGATCGGCCGCCGGTTCAGCTTTCAAGGCAATGCCTGTGCTCTGGGAGCGGGATAGTCTATCCAGGCGACCGGCGTAACTCCTGGTTCCTTAGTCGCACACCCGAGGAGCCCATTAGAGCGCCGCTGAGACGTGGTTGGACCTGAGGGGGAGAAGGGGAGCCAGGCGGGCGCCACCGGATGCTCAGAGGGCCTCCAAGGACGTCTGAGGTGTGGTTGGTGAAGGAAGTTCGACGGAGGTAGCGATGGCGAAACGAAAACCCAAGCGAAAGAAGAAGCCCAAGCCGAAGCACGAGACCGTGCCGCTGGCCGAGGTGTTGCAAGGCGTCGAGCTCCCGACCGATTGCCCAGAGCAGGTTCTCGTCGGCGCCGACATCGACGTCGAAATCGCGCCGCTCGTTCGAGCGCTGACCCAGGCCGGGGCCGTGACCTTGGGCTCGTGCTCCGGCCACGGTCGAGGTGATGCTTGCGTTGATTTCGCGGTCCGTGGGCTCGACGGGATCCGCAAGCTCGTGCAGCTGCTCAACGCGGCCGACAGCGACGAGCTGCCGCTGATGGACGTGGGACTGAACTGGAGCCAGGAGGTCGCCACGGCTTGCTGTTTCGAGGAATACCCCGACTGGGTGATGTTCTCCTTGAAGATCGAAGAGCCGCTGGAGGGAGACCTCGCCGCGCTGGCCAAGGGCATGAGTTCAGCCTGAGCCGCAATCGTCAACCAAGGGCCCATGCCAACAGGTCCGCCCGGACCGCCTCGGTGACTTCGTCGCGGTCCACGCCCGAGGAAGTCCGGGAATAGACACGAGGCCGAGATACTCGCAACGAAGGCCGCCAAGCGTTTTCGGCTCCCAGTGTTCGTGGTGATCGGGGGCGGCCGCAAACGGAAGGTGCAGCATGGGTTCGTGGCCGACTACTGCGACGCGACCTCCCTTTTCCTGATCGAGTTCTCGGACACCCCTCCTGCTGGCCGCACTTCCGTACAGGATCTCGGCGAGTTCAAGCTCGAGGCTCCGAGGAAGAAGGGGAAGGCACTAAGGGACACGCGGCCTGGGCAGAGCCACTTCAGCTTCCTCGTGTTCAGTCGATACGGAGGCCAGTGCACCTTGTGCCCCGTCGCCTTGAAGGAGCTCCTAGAGGGGCCGCTCACCTCTGCCCCGTCTCGAAGGGGGGAAGCGACGACCCCAGGAACGGCCTCGTCCTTTGCAGGAACCACCACGCGGCTCTCGACGCTGGAGCTCTCGCCTTCGACGCCCTCACGACCGAAGTTCTCTGGCGGACTGGGCTCGGCTCCTCGGAGCTAGGCGTCTCGAAGAGCGACCTGAATCACCTCAGGAGAAGCCTGATCTAGAGGCTCTCAAACACGTCGAAGGGGAGTTCAAGAAGAGGAACGGGATCACCTCGGCACAAAGAATGACCCCAAACTCCCGGCGGTGATCGTCGCGCGGCTAGATAGCCCTCGGTCGGGTAACTAGACTAGTCGGCCGCCTCGCAGAGCAAGAGTTCATGCAGGAGCATGGGTTCCATGACTCGCTGGCCCCCTTGCTCGACTCGGGCCAGATCCCCTGGGTCATTGACCCCGAGCGAGCGTGCGCGGTCGCAGACAGCCGACCGTGGTGGAAGTTCTGGTGACCGACTCCAACCTCCGAGAACTCGAACGCCGCTTCCGCGCCTCGGGCAGCGTGGCGGGCGAAGCGGCATGGCTCCGGGCGCGGGCGCAGGCCGGGGAGTTGGGACAGAGCACCTTAGAACTCTCGGCCAACTGTGGACACGAGGCGTCGCGGGACGCGTTGGCACAGCGGGGGGCAAGGCGGCACCCAAGGTGCCCGGTGCCTTTCTCGAATGGGCGGACGCGCTGATTGCGTTCGGAGTCGTTCCGGCGCAGCGTGCGATCCTGGCAACGGCCAACTTGCTCCTAGGGCTGTGGGAGACGAACGAGTGCCAAGCTCGAGTCGCAAGTGAGCACTGGGGTAGTCCTAGGATCGCGGTCGAGCGTGCGTCGGCGTTCGTGGTTGGCCAGAAACAAGATCCCCTAGACCGAGAGATTCTGGACCAGGCAGGCGCGGCGCTCGAAGCTGCTCGAATCGAGTGGGGACAGGAAGAGGCCCCGGAGTGGTTCGCTGCAGCCGCTGCCCTCTACTCCGTTGACGGGACGATCGGGGGAGGGGCCGACCACGACCTCCTGTGGTGCGCGCTTTCCTTCGCCGAGGGGGCTCTGGGGTTCGAGTCGGTCCGCAACGAGGTCCAAGCCGAGCTAGTCCCGTGGGCCCTCGGCTACAGCGACCCTGTCCGCGAGCGCGTCGACGCCCGTCAGCGCGAGGCTGCCGGTGAGTGTCGATTGCGGGAGCTTGGAGGCGCTAAGAACGCTCCAGAGACCTCCTTGTGAAGGAGATCAACGAATTCAGGCTTGAGCGGCACGACGGCCCTACCGAGAAATGGCCGCGTCGCACCCGCCTTCTTCGTGACGGTGAGCGGACAGGGCTTCGGGTCCCGGGCTACGCCATCCTCCGTCAGTATGAAGTCCCCGGATCTCGTTTCCTGCTGGTGGTCGATATGGACTGCGTGTGGGAGCAGGAGACCCTAGTGCTCCTTCTCGACGCAGATCTGCGCTTGATCTCGAAGATTCGCTTCGGGCTTCCGTGGGGTTTCTACAGCCTAGACGGCGCGTCCATTGTCGACGGGCGGAGGGTCGATTTGGCCTTGGGCGCCCAAGGGGTCTGGCGGGTCTCGGTTCTGGATGACCGTCGGTGGTTCTTCGGCTCCTTCTTGAGTGCCAAGAAGATCGGCGCCCACCGCTGCATGAACTGTAGCCCCGAAGCCGACGACGAGCATGACAACCCAGGCGGTCAGCTCGCGACGCTTAGGGTGAGCAGGCGTAGGAGTTGGAACTCCTACATGCTGGCGGTGTACGTCGTGGTCGACGGGGTCGACCTGGGGACGGTCGGCAGCGGAGAGGAGGTCGAGTTCAACGTGCTCCCTGGGCTCCACGTCGTCATCGCAGCACTCTGGAGGAGTCCCTGGAGCAGCAACCACCTGTCCCTGGATTTTGCCCCCGGGGAGACAACCCTGGTCGAGGTGTCCGTGACGGGGAACCACGACTCGCCCGACGGTTCTGGTCTCAAGTGCATCGTCCGCAGGCAGGAGCCTGGCCAGTGACCGATTCCACCCTCCGTGAACTCGAAGCAGCCTGGCGGGCCAGTGGATCCGTCGACAGCGGGGGATTGGCCGGGCCGTTGTCGTGATTGGGAAGCGGTTCTTTCCTCGGTAGGGAGCGTGGGGTTCTTGACTTCGCCCGGCCGCTGTTAGCGAGGGATCTGCTTCCTAGCGTGGATCTCCTCCAACAGCCGGTATTTCTTCGCCGGAATGCCCTTCGCCCCCTTGATCTGCGTCAGCCTCCTCGGGTCCCACGTCAAGGTGCCGTCGAACAGGGCGATCTCCCCGTCGTGGTATCTGCTGTGATGCTCCTCGCAGAGCCAAATGACGTAGCGGGGATTGTTGTAGTCCTCGTGATGCGGGACGACATCCGTTGAACCGCAGACGACGCAAGGGCCCTTCTTCAACCTGCCGCTCTTGATCAGCTCCTTGGTCTTCTTCCTCGTCTTCTTGCGCAGCTTGATCGTGGGATCGGCAAGGGCCTTCCGCTTGCGTTCTTTCCACTTGGATCGGAAGGCGGGCTTGGGCTCGGGGTGGCTCTCCGCGCATTTCTTGGCGCAGTAGTGCTCGCTCTTCGGGTGAAGGACGCCGTCGCAGGCGATGCATGAGGTGGGCATGCCGGGGCGTGGGGGGATGGGTGGGGGCTTCTGCTTCGTCATGGGGATCGTCGGCCTGGGGCGCTGGAGGATCGTCCTCAGACTCCGGGCGGTGGTCAACGGTCAACGAGGGTGGGGCGGGGCTGAGTGGCTGTAACCAGGTGATCATGGCCCTCCGAGATCTCCGTGCCGATCCGCAGGTATGTGAGGGCGTTTCGGGGGTCACGTTGGCACCGGGACGTGCCTCAACCATTGACACCCCAACCGCTTAGACCCCATCAGACTCATCTGGTCCACCGGCTGCTCAGGGTTGAGAGTTCCAGTCTCTTTGCCCGCTTCGGTGTAACGCCGCGCATCACATGGCGTTGTGATGCGCGGCGTTTGTGCGTATCCAGGCCGCCGCCGCCGCGGAGGCAAAATGTAGGCCATGAAGCCGGGAACTCCGCCCCGCACGCTGTGGCCGCGGAGGCTATTCGTGCCTAGGCACGAAGAGTGACCCCAAACTCCCGGCCTTGACTTTTGGCCCCAAAAGATATGCTGGGGTGGATGAGCGAAGCACCCGAAGAGGAAGCATTGGATCTCGCGCAGGCGCTTGGCGCCGAGGACCAGACCTCGGTCCAGGTGTTGACGCTCTACATTCCGAGCAAGGACCGCCTCGACCAGGACCTGGCTAATCAACGGCGGTGGGTCATGGAGGCCGCGGAGATCCTGGCGCAGATCGGGGGCGGGGTCACCATCCTCTCGCCTGTGGAGGGCGGCTGGGTCGGCGAAGTCGGGGAGATCGTCTGGGAGACCCCAGTTGTCCTCTACACGTATGTCCGGCCGGACGAGCTGATCGCAACTCTTCCGCACCTGCGACGCTTCCTGCATCGCATGGGGCGGGAGACCGGTCAGGGTGAGATCGCGTTCGAGTTCGACGGGAGCTTCTACCGGATCTTGAGTTTCGATGAGGAGGAGAGCGATGACCAAACGCGTGCGTGATACCGGGCGAAAGGCAAAGAGAATCCGTGACACCGGAGGCAGAGCCAAGCGCGTCAGCTCGAACCAAGTGGCCAAGGCGCTCGGAGCCGAGCGCGTAGGGAAGGCCGAAGACCGACCCGTCTTCTCCTTGGCAGGTCTCTACCGCGAGTTGGGTGAGCGACTGCGCTCGACCGGTGGACGTCCCGCACTCGAGGGAACCACGCGACGCCAGAAGATCCCCATCTCGGAGGCGGACTGGGAGGAGCTCGAGCACCTCTCGGAGAGTCTTTCCGAGCAAGGGACGAGAGCTTCGCCAGGCCAGATCGCGAGCGTCCTCCTCCATCAAATGCTCACGAACCTGGACCCTGCCGAGGCAGAAGAGCTGCTCAAGAAGAAGGCGTGAGAACCCATGACCCTCTGCCTTCAGGCCAAGACACTGGACAGTAAGTCACGCTGTGACGTCTGAAAGCTGGGCAAAATGGCACACCACGGCACACCGTGGCACACTTTTAGCCTCCCAAGCTGAGGGTTGAGAGTTCGATTCTCCTCGCCGGGTTTTGACTCCTCACCGTCGAGCTAAGTCCGCCGACGGAGCGGTTCTTGGATCCAGCGATCGAGTCCGCGATCGGTGGACCGCAGCGATCGAGCCCGCGACCGAGTCCGCGACGGAACCCACCAAAAGCGGTAGCGTGCTGCGCTGAGCGCCGCCGGGAGGCGCGCCTGGGAGACACCGCATGCGCCCTCTGCCCCTGGCCGCGATCCTCACCTTGGCCCTCGTCGCGCCCGGCCTCGCACAAGGCGCCAAAGACGAGACCCGTCGACGCGAGGTCGCGCTCCAGCGGTATCAGGCCTACCTGGCCCGCAAGCCCTTTCACGCCTGGGCCTTCGACAAACTCGTGGAGGCTGCCGTCGGGCTCGATCGCCTCGAGGCCCTCGTCAAGGAATACGAGGGCCTGGAGTCGCCAGGGCTCGCCCAGCAAATCGTCCTGAGCCGACTCTATGCCCGCGTCGACCGGACCGAAGACGCCTTGAAGTTGCTCGGCGGGTTGGAGACCCCGGCGAAGCCGCTCCCGAAACGTCAGCGCGCCGCTTGGCTCGCGCTTCGCGGCGGCCTCCGGCTCCACGCCGGCCAGCCCAAGCTAGCCCTCGCGCTCCTCGATCAGGCCGCGCAAGCGGCCGGCGCCATGCGGGATCAGACGCTGATCGAACGCCTCCACCGGCAGCGAGGCGAGGCGGCCCTCGCCGCCGGCGAGCGGACCCGAGCCGTCGAGGCCTTTCGTGCCCTGGCTGCCCTGGCCCCCAAGAGCCTCAGCGCGCGGCTCGAAGTCGCCCGCTTGTTGGCTGAGAACGGTCTGGTCGACGAGGCCCTCGTCGACCTCGCCGCCGCCAAGACCCTCGCGGGCCAGGACTCCGCCCAGCGCTGTCGAGTCCTCGGCGAAGTCGGCCGCCTCCAGGAGCGGCGGCTCAGAATCCCCGCCGCCCTGACGGCCTATCGCGAAGCGATCGACCTCATGCAGCGTGGAAACTGGCTCCTGCGTGAGCTGCGCGCGCGAGTGCTCGCGATTCACCGCCGGACAGGTCAACTCGAGGTCCTCGCGAAGCAGACCCGCGTCGAGATCGTCAAGAAGCTCGGGCAACTCGAGCCGCGCGAATTCCTGGCCGAGGTGCTCGAGGCCGCCGGGCACCCCAGACAAGCGCGCGACCTCCTCGAGGGGGCGATCGAGGACTTCCCCTCGGACCTGGCCCTCGGCCGCCGGCTCTTGGTGGTCCTCGAGCGGCTGGACGACGCCGAAGGGCGGGTCCGGGAGTATCAGCGCTTGCTCGGGCACCACCCCGACGAGCTCGACCTCTACGTCGAGCTTGGTCAGACTTTCGCCAAGTCGGGGCGCCTGGCTCAAGCCCTCCGCCAATGGAAGGAGACCCTCAAGAAGCGGCTGACCGATCCCGCCCTCTGCCGTCGCCTGTCCGAGCTCTACGCTCGCTACGACCAGCTCAGCGACGCGATCGAACTCAGCCAGCGCGCCCTTGAGCTCGCTCCGGGCGACACCGCGCTGGTCGGCGAGCTGGCCCGCCTCCTGACTCGCGCCAAGCGAGTGGCCGAGATCGAGCCCCTCCTCGCGGCCACCGCCAAGCGAATCGGACGAGAGCCGACCGCGCGACGCGCCTTGGCGAGCCTCTACGAGGCACACCGCAAGCCAGACCTCGCGCTGGCTCTGATCCGCGACCTGCCCGCAGAGCCTGGCGTACTCGCCCAGCGAGTTCGGCTTCACTTGATCCTCGAGCAGCCGGCGCTCGCTCTCGCCGCCCAACGCCTCCTGGTCGGGGTCGCCAGCGACCCCGCCAGCCGCGAGCGGGCAGCGACC
>JAESQQ010000377.1 GCA_016765095.1 Planctomycetota bacterium
CCCGCTTGGGCCGCAGCTTGGCGACCCGCGCCGCGGCGCGTTGGCGAGCGGCCTCACGAAGAGCAGCGGCCTTGCGGAGGGCCGCGTCGCGAACTGCCACCGTGACCCAAGCGCCCTTGTGCTTGACGTGCCCCAGGGCCCGCTCACGCTGATCACGAGTCAGCCACTCGCCCTTGTGACGAACGAAGCCCAGCGCCTTCCGGGCGTCCCTTTGGTTCGCGTCTATCAGCAGGATCCGGCGATAGACGGCTTTGGCCTCGCGGCGGAGGCCTTGAGCCTCAACGAGCTTGGCGAACCGGAGGCGGGCCGGAACACCGACCAGGGTCTCGCGTTGACGCTCGATCTCGTCGAGGGGGTCCTGATGCTGATCGAGCCGCAAGACGTCTAGGGCCGGGACCATGATCGAGCCCAGCCCACGCCGAACCCGGTAGTTTGGTCCCTCTCGCGTCACGGACCCGGTCAGGACCCGCCCGTCCACGAGCTCGATCCGATCCCACTCGCCAGCCGCGCCCTCTCCCTTTGCCGAGCCCGTCAGGGCCAACAAGCTGAGGACGATCGTCACCCCAATTCGCACGTTCATGCTCTCTCCCATCTACACGCGTGCTCTTCTTAGCAACCTTCGGGCCAACGCACAACTGCTTCGCATACGGTCAAGACGTATCAAAAGACTGCAAACAAGGCTGGCATGTAAGCCGGACCTGCTGCTTGAGTGGGCGGAGTGGCGCGAAGGGCTCGGGGGAGCGAGAGTCCGGTTCGAGGAGAGCCTCGCTCCATGATCCACTCGATCCTTCGCTTCCCTCCCCCCTCGGCCCGCCTGATCGCTGCGCTGACCGCGGTCCTGGGGGCGGCTAGCGTTTGCGCCGCGCAGGGCCCTCCCTTTCCCCCCCCAGACGTCTCAGGCAAAGCCCGCGCCGTGTTCTGGATCGTCGACAAGACGCCCAAGAACCAGACCCCCAAGTCGAGTTGGTTCGGGTATCCGGTCAAGCGCACACGCGCCGTGGAGATCGAAGTCGAGCGCCAGGTCAACGCGATTCGCAAGCAGCATGGGCTGGTCGTGCTGCGCCCGCTCGAAGAGCTGCGCTTCTTGGGGCGCCTCCACGCCCGCGAGTGGGACGCCCTGGGTGGAGGAGGGCACAAGTCACCGCTCTGGGGTCACGTCTCGGATCGGGCTGCTGTCCTCTACGGCTGGCGCCCGACCCAGTGGGTCCTGACGCCTGCCCCGGCCCCGGACAAACACGCGATCTGCGACAACTTCCGCGGCGGCGGGTCCGACGCGCGAGGCTACACCGACGCTTGGATGGCCAGCGAAGGCCACAAGCGAGCGATCCTCTGGAAGAGCAGCCGTCAGATCGGCATGTCCCTCTCCGAGGGCGGCATGGCACACCTCATGTTCGGCGGGATCCCAACCCAGACCCTTCGGCGCCTCGAAGCGCTTAGACCCCTCTACAAGAGGCTCGCGAACGAAACCAAGGCCACCAGGCTCAAGAAGCTCTTGACCAGGATCCTCAAGATCCGCGAGGGCTCGGCCTTCGTGCGGATCGCGCCGCTCCTGTTCGACTCCGACCCCAAAGTCCGCAGCCTCGCGCTCAAGGCCCTCGACAAGCTCTACCGGCTCGTGCCCAAGGCGAAGGGGCCGCTGTTCGCGATCGTGGACCTAGGCGTCATGAGCCCCGACCAAGAGCTCTCCAAGCAAGCTCGCAAGGTCATGAAGAAGCTGACCCGCCAGAAGCACGAGACCCCGGCCGAATGGCACGCCTGGTGGCACCAAGACGCCTACAAGCGACTGCTCGTGAAGTAGGAGCCAACGTGAGCCGATCTGCAGAAGACTATCGTTACGAGTTCCCGAGCACAGTCAAGGCGCGCCAGGCGGCTCAGGTGTTGGGGCTCGCGGCCACTCTCCTCGATCCCGCGGAGGGAGAGGCCGCGATCGAAGAGGGTCTCGACGAACTCGCCCCCGCCGAATACGAGCGACTCACCGAGGTCCTCCAAGAGCTCATGGACCTCGTGACCCTCGAGTCCGTCCGGGTCGAAGGCGCGACGCTCTCCTGGACTCTCGTCGTTCACGACGACCTCCAAGAATACGCTCCACCCGAGGCGCGGGAGTTGGACTACGAAGGGGCGCTCTTGGACCTCGTTCGCGAAGCTCGGTGGCCAAAGTCTGGCAGACCTCGCGAAGCGCGAGCGAGAGAAAGGCCAGCGAGCCGTCCTCGCTGGCCTAGAGGACACGACGGCCGAGGGTCTCCTGCAGCGGTTGACGGACCTCGAGTCGGACCTGAGCGTGCTGGACAGCGTCTTCTTGGGTGACTTCCGCGCGCGCGTCCGCGGCGGCGCAGTAGTCGAGGCGCTGCGTGCCCGGGCTGCGACGATCCTCGCCAAGCACGGTCAGACTTAGTAGGCGTACAGCACCTGACGTAGCTGTGCTTGAGCCCGCGGGCGACGCGGGGGAGGCTTCCGAGAGGCCGATCGGCACGGTCCGGGGCCCGGGCGGGGGTAAACCCCGCCCCTACGAAAGCCGTTATCTAGGCACCGTGAGGTTCGGCCCGACCTAGCGCCTATGTGATCTGTAGGGTGCGGGGTTTACCCCCGCCCGCGGTATGTCTGGGCGAGACAGACAGGATCTGGGTTTGAGGCTTTCAGCGTCAGCCTCTGTAAACCCCGTAAGACGCACCCCCGAGAAGGAAGAGCGTCGTCAGCTAAACAGCTTGCGCCGTGGACCCAAATCGCTCCGGGGTGGGAGCGGCGGGAGCGTCGTCGTCCATGGCTCGAACGCTACCAAGCCGGCGCTCGCCACGAGCGAGCTTGATTCCGCCGCCTGCGGCGCGCACGATCACTCCATGCAAGTGCGAGTCGGCGGGTTGACCTTCGAGGTCGAGGACCGCGGGGATCCAAACGATCCACCGCTCCTCCTGATCATGGGGCTCGGCGCGCAGCTCGTGTTCTGGCCCGACTCCTTCTGCGATCTGCTGATCGAGCGTGGGTTTCGGGTCGTCCGATTCGACAATCGCGACGTCGGGCTCTCGAGCACGTTCACGGATCGGGGCTTTCCCAGAGTCAAAGGGCTGATCGCGCGAGCTGCACTCGGGCTCCCGCGCACAGCGCCTTATCGAATCCAGGACATGGCGCGAGACACGCTGGGCGTGCTCGACGCGCTCGGGATCGAACGCGCGCACGTGGTCGGCGCCAGCATGGGTGGCATGATCGCGCAGCGAATCGCGATCGACGCTCCCCAGCGAGTCCTGAGCCTGACCTCGCTCTTCTCCTCGCCCCGCGCGATCAACCTCTGCAAGCCGCGCGCGATCCGAGCCCTCCTCGGCCCCAAGCCGCGCTCGCGCAGCGAGGCGATCCAGCGAACCCTGGAGGTCTTCGACGCCCTCCGGGGACCGCGCTTCGACTTCAACGAGGCGCTCCACCTGGGGCTCGCGACCCAAGCCTTCGACCGGGCTCCACCCGTCTTGGGCGGACCCGCGCGTCAGCTCGCGGCGATCATGGCCAGCCCGCGCCGAGACGCGGGACTCCGCCAGCTTCGAGTCCCGACCCTCGTCCTGCACGGAACAGCCGATCCGCTGATCCATGTCTCGGCGGGACGTTTGACGGCGCGCCTGATCCCCCAGGCGCGCCTGCACCTGATCGAGGGCATGGGCCACCACCTCCCCCCGGGCGCCTGGGAGGAGCTGCGCGACCAAATCACGACTCACGCCCGTCGCCACACACCAGCGACCGCCTCAAGAGCCGCGGCCTCCTAGCTGACGAGCTGGCGATAGGGCGCGTAGTCCGCGTAGCCCTCGACCCCGCCGGAGTATGTGGAGCGCCAAGTCGAGCGCCTCGACGCCGGCTTCCAATCCAAGACGCCCTCTCCCGAGCCCAGGCCCAAGGAGAGCTCGAGGCCAGCGCCCGGCCCGAGCGGCTAGCCCGGGTCCTGACCACCGCCCGCAACGGAATCGGACTCCTGACCCGGCTCCCCGGCAGCGGCCCCCGAATCGCGGACTCGGTCTCAGTTCACCTCGAACTCCTCGAGGACGCGTAGCTGGAGTCAGCCCTCACGCATGAGGGGCTGAGGCTTCGCTTCGGCTTGGCCCTGGCTGGATCGTCAAGCCTCCAAGCTCCTGGAGCGATTAAGAGCCAACCGCATGAGCCCATTGGAAGATAGATGTCTTGCGCTCACCGAGTCCTGCTGACACTATGTCAGCAGCGAGATGTCTGAGAGAATGAAGATCGTTCAACGGCAGAGACTTGTAGACCTCGCAAACCAACACCCGATTTCGGCGTCTGCTGTCGAGCATTGGATCGAGATCGTGAAGGCCGCCACTTGGGACCAGTTCACAGACATTCAAGCCACGTTCGGCAGGTCGGTGGATTCGGTCAAACTCCCGATGCGGAACATGATTACTATTTTCGATATCAAGGGAAACGACTTCCGGCTGCTGACTCACGTCTGCTTCGGAAAGGGCACCGTGTTCATCAAAGAGTTTTTGACGCACGCTGAATACGATAAGAACGAGTGGACGGAAAGGCTTAACTATGACCTCTAGCATTCGCCACGTTGGTGCAGCGGTTCCCGAGTCCTACGAGGATCTCTGCAGTGTCTACTTGATTCCGCGCAAGATTCAGGACGACATCGGCCTTCAGAACGCCTTCGAGATCCTCGACGTCCTTACCTCGCTGGAGGAGTTGACCGGCGACCAGGACGAGTTCCTCGACGAGCTGACTCGTCATGTCGCCAACTACGAGGAGAAGACGATTCCCGCGCCCACCCAGACGACTCCGCTTTCGCGTCTCAAGTTCCTACTTGAGATGAACGAGATGAACGCTTCGGCACTTAGCACTCTGCTCGGCGACCCGGGCCGGTCGATTGGAACTCGGCTTCTGAGTGGCGAGCGCGAGCTCAGCAAGACTCAGATCGTGATCCTTGCCGAACGCTTCAAGGTCAGTACGGATCTGTTCTTGCGCTAGGCAAGCCCGAACTTCAAGAGTCGAAAGCTCTGCACGAGTGAGCCCTACTTCTTGAGGGGCCGCCCGACTTCAAGCTCGATCGTCGCGAGCCCGATCGGTGCTCCTCGAACTTCGCCGTCCTTGAACACCGTCACGACGAGCTCGATCACCGTCCCCTCCGCGAGGTCCGGCCCAGCGGTCACGGTTCGCTTGAGCTGGGTCCCACCCTTGGTGAGCCCGTAGAGCTGGTCGTAGGAGTTCTCGATCTTGATCCGCTCGTCCGAGCACTCGACCAATACGCCTGGGTAGGGCATCAGCGGCTCGCCCGTGTTCTCGAGGTTGAACACGAACTCCAAGGCCTGACCCGGCAGCCAGCGCGTGGCGGAGCTCTGATAGGGAGGCTTCGTCTTCACGAGGGAGACCTTGACGCTCAGCTCAGGAGTGCTCACGGCCTCACCCTCGGGGGTCGGGGTCTCAACTTGCTCGGCCGCGACGGGAGCCGGCCCCTCGGGAGGGATCTCCGAAGCCGTGCAGCCACACAAAGCAGCCGCCAGAAAGAGGAGCCGGAGCGCTCGAATCCGCATTCGGTGAGCGCTAGACGTATTTGCGGCGCTGGCGGCTGGACGGAATCCCGAGCTGCTTGCGGTACTTCGTCACCGTCCGACGAGCAATATCGAGCCCCTCGATCTTGAGGCGCGCCGCGATCTCCTCGTCGCTGAGGGGAGAGTTCTTGTCCTCCTTGGCGACGATATCCTTGACCTTCTGGCGCACAGCCACGATCGACTTCTCCTCACCGTCGGCGCGCGTCGTGCCGCCCGTGAAGAAGAACTTGAGCGCGAAGATCCCGCGCGGGGTCTGCATGTATTTGCCAGCGATCGCGCGGGAGACCGTCGAGACGTGAACCCCGACCCGATCGGCGACGTACTGCATCTTGAAGGGACGCAGCGCGTCGATCCCCTTCTCGAAGAAGGGCTGCTGATATTCGACGACTTCCTGGGCGATTCGACTGAGCGTCGACTTCCGCTGCTCGATCGCCTTCATGAGGCCCTTGGCGGCGTCGATCTTGCGGCGAATGTAGGTCCGGACCTTGGGGTCGTCGGAGCCTGAGCGAAGCATCTCTTGGTAGTGCTTGCTGACGTGGATCCGCGGAATGTAGGCGTCCTCGACGCGGACCTCGTAGCGACCGTCGATCTGGTCGACGACGACGTCGGGGATCACGTAGTGGATCTGGGTGTTGCTGAACACCCGCCCCGGCTTGGGGTTGAGGGTCCGAATGAAGGTGATCGCCTCGTCGACGAGCTCGATCGGCTCGCCCAAACTCTTGGCGATCTTGGGGAGCCGGTTGCCGACCACGTCGTCTAGGTGGTGGGCCACGATCCGAATCTCGAGCTCGTAGCGGTTGGACTTGTTGTCGTGATAGAGCTGAAGCAAGAGCGACTCGGGGAGGTCACGCGCCCCGACGCCGACGGGCTCAAAGCCCTGGATCAACTCGAGGCAGTCGAGGAGTTCGTCGACGCTGGCGGCCGGCTCGATCTCGAGGCCCTTCGCGAACTCGTCGTCGAGCTGATAGCGGACGTAGCCGTTGTCGTCGATGTTCCAGATCAAGTATTCGGCGATCTTCTGATCACGCTCGGGAATGTTGAGCTCGCGGAGCTGGTTCTCGAGGACCTCCTGAAGCGAAGCGCTCCGGCCGGCCGTGTTGTTCATGGCCTCGAGCTTCTTGTCCTTCTCGCCACCGATCCCGCGCGGGCGTCCTTCGCCGCCGAACATCCGCCACTGCTCGTTGTTCTCGGCCAGGCGCTCGAACTCGAGCTCGAGGGACTCGCGAGTCGGGACTTCAGGATCGGTCGCGCTGACCTCGGCCTCCTTCTGATTGGCCTCCCGCTCAACGTCGAGGGCCTCGCGAGCCTCGATCTCAAGGGTCGGATTGGCCTCCATTTCGCGCTCGATCAGGCCCTTGAGGTCCAGCGTCGGGAGGGCGAGGATCTCGATCGCCATCAGGATCTGGGGTGCCAGTCGCAGCTCGAGGCGCTGCACCTGACTGATCGATTGCTCCATCCGCATGATTTAGTTCCTTCCGCGCGACCCTTAGTAGCGCTGACGACCCTCAAGGGCCTCTGACAGGATAGCTTTCGAGGCGAACTCGAGCGAGCTACCCGTAGGAAGCCCCCGCGCGAGACGCGTCAATCGGACGCCGAGCGGCTCCAGTGCTTCGCGCAGGTGAAGCGCCGTCGAGTCGCCGTCGAAGTTGGGATTCGTCGCCAAGATCACCTCTTGGATTCCCTCCCGACGCACACGCTCGACCAGGGGAGCGATCGTGAGGTCGTCGGGATCGACGCCCTCAATCAGGCTCACGCTTCCCAAAAGCACGTGATAAAGCCCGCGGTAACCGCCGCTTTTCTCCATCGCGAGCACGTCGGGAGGGCGCTCCACGACGCACACCGTCCCGCGCTCGCGGCGGGGATCCGCGCAGATTGGACAGGGGTCCGTCTCGGTGACGTGGAAGCACTGACTGCAAGGCTTGGCCCGCTCCTTGACGTCGCGAAGCGCCTCGGCGAGCGCCAGAGCCTCGTCCTTGGGGGCCAGCAAGAGGTGGAACGCCAGTCGCTCCGCCGTTCGCTGCCCGATCCCCGGCAGCTTCTTAAAGGAGCTAATCAGGCGGTTAACCGCCTCTCCATACACTCGCTCGCTCATGGCCACCGTCCTCGTTCGAGCTTCTAGGTTCGCCCAGGAGAGCCTCCTCCGAAAGGGCTGAGGTCGCGCGAGCTAACTAACCCCTTCCAGGAACCCCGTTCTTCCCTGAGATTCGCCCTCGGGGGGGGTTGGCTGGTCCAGCCTCGCCCGCCACAATGCGCCCAGACCATGGCCGGGAGGCTCTGCTGTGTCGATCCCAGAGTTGCGCTTCATTAACAACCTCGCGGTGCTTCTCGAGTGCGGTCGCCCGCTCCGAAACTCCTTCCGAGTCATGAAGGACGCCTCCCTGGGGACACCCAAGGAAAAGGAGGCCTACGAGGCCATGGCGAAGGCCGTCGAGAAGGGAGAGGACTTCACACTCGTCCTGGCCGACTTCCCCGAGCTCTGCTCGCGGAGCTCGCTCGCGCTCCTCAAAGCCGCCCGTCGAACGAGCACCCTGGCGGCCGTGCTCCCGCGCCTCGCCGTCTTGGTCCGCGCTCGCCACGAAGGCGAGCTCGACCCGCGCCAGCGCTTCTTCGAGACCTGGGCCCTGATGGTCGAGACCGGGTTCTCGATCGAAGAAGCGCTCCAAGAGCTCTGCCAGGAGTTCAGCCACGGGCCACTCCGAGAAGTCGCCGACGGACTTCGCGCTGCGAATCGGAGCAACAAGCTCCTGGCCGAAGGCGCGATCCTGTTCCCGGAGGTCTTCGATCCGGTCAGCTGCGACCTGCTGCGTTACGGCGAGGCCCGCGATCTGGCCAAGGCCCTGCGCGCGATCAATCGCCTGATTTGACGGCGCGCCTCGGGTTCACGCTCGCGCTCTTGCTCGTCGTCTCGAGCCAAGCCGCTGCCCAGAGCCCAACCGAACGCGGGCGAGCGCTCCAAGCGCGCCTCGCGAAGGGAGCGCTCTCTGACCTCGTCGGCGAGGCCGAGCTGAGCGGACAGCTCGTGCCCGGCGGCGGACGCACGTTCGTCCTCCAAACGAAGACTCAGCTCGTCAACTCCAAGGAGGGCGTGCCCCTCTACCGAATCCGAGACCGCCTCCGGGTCGATCTCGGTGGGCTCGGCACGGCTCGCCTCCGCGTCGAGGGCGACCTTCGCCTCGACTTCTCACCGGAGCGCCTGCTCCTCGTGAGCGAAGAACCCCGCGGGCGGGGCCTGATCGTCGAGACGCGGATCGAGCTCCGCCGGACCGCCAAGGGCTGGACCCGGAGCGTCTCGATCGGCCAAGCCGCCCCCAAGCTGACCTCCCTCGAGCGGCCGAGCCTGGCCCTGACCCCCCCCTGGGCGTAGGCCTCCGACTGGCTCGAGTCGCTGAGGCTGAGCTCGGACGACGCTACAGCCTCCCGGCCCTCGACCTCGAGACGGGCCTCGCCACGCGCTGGCGGCTCTCGGTGGACGACGAGCTCCAGCTCGTGCTCGCGAGCCAAGAAGGACCCGCCCGTCCCGTCGCGGGCGCCGTCCTGACCTGGCGTGAAGGCGGCGCGAGCCTGATCGGCTGGCGCCCCAAGCGGTCGACCTCGGGCTTGGTTCGCCTCGCGGCCCGCGCGACTGGACCGCCCGGGAGCAAGCCCCGACTCGAAGTCCGCTCCGAGCGCCTTCAAACGACTCGGCCCCTAGGCTCCAGCCCTGAGGCCGCTGCGGCCGCGTTTCTCCGAGCCCTGGCTCGGCGTGACCGCGCCGCGCTCGCAGCCCTCCTCGACGTAGGCGCACTCCAGAAGGCCGCCCGCAAGCGGGCTGGGCTCGAGGGCCCGATTGGGCGCGAAGAGGCGGCCCGCTTCAAGCGAGTCGCGCTGGCCCGGCTCAGCGAGGAGGCCTGGCTAGAGGAGCGCGGCCTCCGCCAAGGCTTCGCGAGCGCCAGGCCCGGGGACTTCGCCAGCGATCCGCTCGAAGGCGATCGAGCGCGGGTCAAACTCAAGGCTCACCCCAAGCTCGTGTTCGAGTTGGCCAAGACGAACGACGCCTGGCGAATAACCGCTCTCCCGATCCTGACCCGAAAGGGGCGCTAGGCGGGGGGGGGCGGCCCAAGCCAGAGCAGAAGGAGGGCTCGCTCAAAGACGGGATATCAACAGGGAATATCAACGAAAACAGGGAATCAGCTCGCGCGTGGTCTTCCATTCCCATTCCCATTCCCATTCCCATTCCCATTCCCATTCCCATTCCCATTCCCATTCCCATTCCCATTCCCATTCCCATTCCCATTCCCATTCCCATTCCCATTC
>JAESQQ010000378.1 GCA_016765095.1 Planctomycetota bacterium
CGCCAGCCGCGAGCGGGCAGCGACCGCTTTCCTGCGCCTCGCACGCAAGACCTCGACGCTCGCCGCCGAGCTCGGGCGAGCCGAGCGCGAGCTGGGCGCGAAGTCGAAGGAGCTGGCCCCCTATCTGATCTTGGCTCGCGCCGCGTATCAGAGCAGGGACACCGCTCGCACCGAGCAAGTCCTCGAGGACCTGCTCGTGGTTCGGCCGGGACAAGTCGACGCCCACCGCAGCCTGGCCAAGCTGGCCGAGCGACGCGGCGACGTCGCGGCGGCGCTTCGCCACCAACGCGCGCTCCTCAAGACGCGCGGGACGCCCCCCCGTAGAGCGCTCTTGGCCATGGCCCGGCTTCACCTGACTCGCTACGAGCGCGACGCCGCCCTCGACGCCTACCGAAAGGTCCTCGCGGCTTCACCCGGCAATCCGGCCGCGTTCCAAGAAGTCGCCAAGGAATACGAGACCCTCGGGTTGACGAGCGAGGCTCGCCGTTGCCTCCGCCAGGCCGTGCGCCTCTCGCCTGACGACGGGAAGCTCCGCCTCGAGTTGGCACGCGTCCTCGAGCGCCTGGGAGAGCGAGGGAAAGCCCGAGTCGAGATCTTGGCCGCGACGCGCTGCAAGGATCGTCGCCAGCGGAAGAAAGCTCGCCAGGCCTACTATCGCTCCTTGGTCGGAGAGGGCGCGCTTGAGGCCGAGGTCGCCTCGCTCCGGCGTCGCTGCGAGGACAACCCCTACGACATTGAGGCGCCGCTGACCTTGGTCGACCTTTACGTCCGCGAGCTCGAGTATGAGCCCGCGCTCGAACTCATAGAGCGCCTCCTCAGCTACCAACCGCGTCAAGCCAAGCTCCTCGCTGAGCGAGCTCGACTCTGTCGACTGCTCGAGCGCCATGAGGAGGCGATCGCGACCTACGAGAGCCTCTGGCGCCTGCCAGATCAGGACCGCAAGCGACTCGCCCTCGACATGGCCGACGCAGCCCTGGCTCGGGGAGACCTCCCGCGCGCGGAGAAGGCCTTGGCCGGAGCGGCGAGTCCGACCCGAGTCGCGCGCCTCTACGAACGCCACAATCTGCCCGAGCGAGCGCTGGCGGCGATCCAGGCAGGCCTCAAGACTTCGCCCCAAAACGCTCGCCTGCACCGCCGCCTGGCCCGGCTCCTGACCGAGCGGGGCGATCGCGCGGCGGCCGCCCTCAGCCTCGAGCGCTGGCTCGAGCTGCGCGGGGAGCGCTTCCCGCAGCTCGTCGAACTCGGCGCTCTCTATCACCAGCTCGGCAACAAGGACCTCGCGCTCCGCTGCGGGCAGCGACTCCTCGCGATCCTCCGCCAAAAGGCGCCCCGCCGAGACGAGGAAGACGAGGAAGACGACGAACACGACCCCGAGAAGCAGCGTCAGCGGCGCTGGCGGGCCGAGCGGCGTCGCGCGGTTCGTGGACAGCTCCGTGATCGAATTCGCGAGACGCAGGCTTACTTCACCAACAACGGCCTCGGCAAGGAGTTCCCCGCGACCGCCCGCGCCGAGTGGCGCCTGGCTCCCGACAACGACCTTCTGCTCGACGCGATCGTGCAAAGGGCCCAGGGCCCCGAGGCCGCCAAAGTCGCCCTCGGCGTCCTGAGCGAAGCCACCGCGAGCAAGCGTCAGCCACGGAGCTACACCCCGACCGGCTGGAAGAATCACCTCGCCCAGCTCAAACGCTCGCTCCTCGAGCGGGAGACAGCAGCCCGCAAGGAGCGGACGGCCGACCTCCAGAGCAGGCTCGCTTCCCTAAAACCCGCCGAAGGAACACTCCTCCTCTCGCTCCTTGACGCCGCGCGTCGTTCTGACGAGCTAGACAGCGCGCTCGAGGCGCTGCTCCAGCGCTCACCCCAAGAGACGCGCTATCGCCTGGCGCGCGCGGAGCGAGCCGAGGCCCGCGGAGAGCCCGCGGCCGCGATCCCTGACCTGCAAGCGGCCTTGCTGGCCATCAACGCTCCGGAGCGCCTCGGGGTGCTCCGCGGGGAGACGACCCGGCGCCAGGCCCTCGACCTCGCCCAACGCCACACGCAACTCCGCGAGGCCTGGCCGCTGCGTGCGCGCGCCAGCGTTCGCGGGCCAGCCCTCGCTCGCTTGGCGGCGCTCAGCCACGACCCCTGGCGCAGAGGCAAGAAGACAAGCTGGCGCGCCGGCCAGGAACCAAGTCCGCTCGGAGTCGCCTCCGCCCTGGCTCGCTGCGCGGCTGCCGCCAAGCGCCCCGCCCTCGCCAAGTCCGCACTTGACACGTTGCGGCCTCGCGCGGGCGACCCCCTCCACCCCAACTCCCTCCGACGCTGGGCCCGGCTGGCTGTGGCCTACTTCGAACGCGACCTCCCGAGCGAAGGAGCCGCGATTTGCGAAACGCTCCTCGAGCGCGAGCGAGCCCTCGAGCGCGATCCGATCATGGGCCTGACTCGCCGCTGGGCGAGCAACCTCGACGCACCGCTCCGTCGCTGGGCCCAAGAGTTGGCTCGCCAGGGTGAGCACCTGCGGGCCTACGACCTCTATCGGACCTACGGGGAGGCCGGTGCGGCGCGGCTCCTGCTCGAAGAGAACAAGCTCTTGCCCAAAGCGCGCCAGCAGGCCGAGGAGGCGCTCGGGGCTGCCGAACAAGCCCTCGAGGCTAAGGAGCCGGGAGCGTCTGAGAGGCTCCACCGGGCCGCGGTCCGCCTCGGCGAGCTGGCTCAATGGGCCAAGGACTGGGACGCAGCGGCCGCCGCCTTCGAGCGCGGCTCACGCGCGCTCCCGCTCGCCTGGGACCTCTACCACTCTCGGGCGCGGCTCCACCTCCGCGCTGACCGGCCGGACGCGGCGGTCGCGATCTACGAGGAAGCGATCGAGCGAAAGCGTGTCGCGCGACGACGCCCCGAGGCGCCGCGTCCGCGGGGGAGGATCTTGGCGCCGCTGGAGCCCGAGGGGCTGGCCCAGGCTCAGCACTGGGCGTTCTCCAACCTCAAGTGGGCCGTCCGCTCTGGCGACCAAACCAGCCCCCGAGCGGAGCACGTGGCGGTGCTCCGAATCCACCTCGAACGCCGCCGAGCCGATCGCGCCGCGGCCGCGCTCCGTCAGTTGGCCCGTGAGGACGTCGACACCTTCCGCTGGATCGCCTACAGCCTCGGACGCTTGATCCGCGACGCCCGCCTCGGTCCGGCGGGCCTCCCGATCCTCAAGCTCCTCTGGGAGCACGACAACACCGACGCTTGGCTCGGCCTCGACGTCGCGGAGTCGCTCCTGGCGGGAGGCCAGCCCGAGGAGGCTGCCCGAATCCTGCGCCGGGCGCGAACTCAAGCCAACAGCTGGCTCCAGGATCGCGCTCGCTCGCTCGGCGAGCGGATCGAGCGCCGCCTCGGCCGAGGCGGCGCC
>JAESQQ010000379.1 GCA_016765095.1 Planctomycetota bacterium
CTTCTTCTTGGCGGCAGGCTTCTTCTTGGAGGCCTTCTTCTTGGCGGCAGGCTTCTTCTTGGAGGTCTTCTTCTTGGTGGTCTTCTTCTTGGAGGCCTTCTTCTTGGCGGTCTTCTTCTTGGCGGTCTTCTTCTTGGTGGCTCTCTCGTCTCGGAGGGAGTCGAGGAGAAGGCGAGTTGCGGCGTAGGAGTTTGGCCCCTGTTTCTTGGTGGCCGTCTTCTTGGTCGCAGGCTTCTTCTTCTTGGAGGCCTTCTTCTTGGAGGCCTTCTTCTTGGCCGCCGGCTTCTTCTTCACGGATGGCGTGGTCCGAGTGGGCAGCGCGGCTTGAGGGAACTCGTCCGCGTCTTCTCCCCGGGCCGCTGAGGGCAAGGGCCCAGGCAGCGGGAAGATCCGATTCCCTCGCTTGACTGCGTCGAATCGCTCGACCACGTGCTCAAGGAGGACGAGTCCCTCTTGGGCGCCCTGGGGCAGCAGTTGGAGACAGTCGTTGACCAAGGCCACGATTCGCTCGAGCCAGGCGTCGACGACATGGACTTGCCCGCAGGTCACGAAGTCCGCCAGCATGCTGACTGCGCGCTCGATCAGGTAGTTCGCGTGCTTGTTGCGCGCGCGGCGGACGCGCTCCTGGTTACGTGGGGAGTCGCGTCGCGCGCGCTCCGCGGGCGTCAGGAACAGGACTCGCTCCTCCGACTTGGTCAGGCCTGTGTCGGAGGGGAGCTCGAACCCAGAGAGGAAGCCGCGCTCGTCGACCGAGACCACGACCCGACCGTGATCGCTGAGGGCCTCGATCACGTTCCCGAGGAGCTGGCCGGCGCCGACGTGATAGCGGTGTGCCTGGCGTCGGACGAAGGCGTTCGCCGTGAACTTCTCTTCGGAGGGCGCGATCACCCAGTCGTCGTGGACCTCGGGGAACAGCTCTTCGAGGTGCTCGAGGAGCTGGCCGACGACGCCGTCGAGGACGTCGAGGTGGTGGCGGAGGACCTTGGCGGTGACTTCCTTGAAGAGCTCGCCGTGATCCGTTCGGAGCGAGCCGTAGAGCTGCTCGAACTGACGGATCAGGTAGTTGCCGACTTCCATCCAGAGGCGCCAGCGGGGGGCGCTCGCGTCGTGGGTCGAGTGGTAAAGCTGATACTCCTCGAGGAGCTCGGGGTAGCGCTCGAAGTAGACCTCGCGGAGATCGTCGGTCTCGTCTTGCTCGGTCAGCTCGGTCAGCTCTTGGCTCATGCGCTCTTGGAACTTGAGCGCCTCGGTCAAGCTCGGCCTCGCCGGATCGCTCCGGTGGAAGCCGTCGCTGTCTCGATTGGGGAAGTGGTAGTGCTGCTCGTCCCCCTTTCGCACGACCTCGACCAATCCCCGGCGCTCAAGCTTGGCCAGGGTATCGGCGGGGGAAGAGCCCCCTACGATCTCCCTCAACGCAGCGGTCGGGTGATAGGTCGCGGTGTTGTAGTAGTGGGCGAGCTGTAGATAGGCCCGCAGTTCGGCTTCGCTCAGTTCGCGGAGCCAGCAGTCAAGCCAGTCCCCCGCGAGCTTGACGTCCGTTTTGGGATCGTGCGGGGCGCGATCGGCAAGCACACGTTCCGGCGTACGGATCCCCATGGGGTCTTCCCTCCCTAGCTGAGCTCCGATCCTCTCAGTCAATCCGGGAAGGCGCCACCGCCCCCTGAACTTCCCGCGAGGGACTTGCAGAGCCGCCGAACCTCGCTTATGGGGGGCCAAGGAAACAGGCCGCTGACTTCGCGGTCAACGGCCTGGATCGGGAGCGCTGCGAAGCGCACAATGTCGTTGCGGGACTATTCCTCGTCGTCCTCTGCGAGGGCCGCGTCGAGGTCGTCTGCGAGCTCGGCGTCGAGCTCTTCACCCGGGTCGTCGTCGCCCTGGTCTTCGACTTCGGCTTCGAGGCTGCCCTCCCTGTGCTTGAAGCCCTTGTCGGCCTCCTCGACCAGGATGTTGCTGAGCGCGACGAGCTTCTTGAGCTCCGCCCTGTCGTCTTGACCGAGGAGGTCTGCGACTTGGAGCTTCCGCTCGAGGCTCCGGATCGAGGAGTCGAGTTTGTCGACTTGGGCGACGTAGCGCTCGCGTTCTGCGTTGAGCTTCTTGAGGAAGACTTTGATCTCCTTGCACTCTTGGATCAGCTTCTGCGCGTTTAACTTGGCCGACTTATCGGTCTTGAGCTTGGGCCTGAGGCGACGCAGCTTCTTGCGAGCGTTGTTGAGGTCCTTCTCGAACCGACGGATCAGGGGCTTGAGCTTCTCGTCGATCACGACGTGGAGTCGGTCAGCCGCCTCGCGGAGCTTGGCGACTTCGGGGTGCGCGTTGGAGTTCAACCTCGCCCTCGGTCGCCGAGCGGGAGCCGGGTCGTCGGCGCGGGCTTCGATCTCTGCGCGCTCCATTTCCGCCATGACCCTGGCTTCACGCTGCGATCGGCCCCCGATGGCGGCCAAGAGAACGAAGCCAAAGCACCCGGCCAGGCAAAGCCCGAAGGCGATCGCGATTCCGATCGCGATGCTGCTCCCTGTAGAGGGGCCCTGCTGCTGCTGCTGGCGGTAATGCTGAGAAGGCCTAAACCGCATGCCCTGCTGGGGTCGGTAGCCTCCCATGGCGATCGCGTTCGACTCAGCGACCAAGCCAGGGATCAGCGCTGCGTCAATGATCCAGCCGATTCCGCAGAGACCGAGCGTGAAAAAATGCAGGAGCCCCATTCCCACGTGTCCCATGTAGAAGCGGTGCATTCCATGGATCCCAAAAATAGGACCGACCGCCCAAAGGGCATAAGCGACGCCATTTTCCTTCACGGAGAACCTCCCGACTGAGCCCTGGTTCCAGCCTGGAACTATAGCCGTGTCTTGCCGATCAGGCCCGTTCCAACCATCCCGGCGAGTTGGAACCGGCTATTCGCGTTCGGGGAGACTCCCGCGGAACGCTGCGGCTCCGCCCGCGATCGCGTCCGCGAATGCGTCGCGAACGGCTCGGGTGTGGAAGCTGAGGGAGACCCCCCCCACTTCGAGGGCAGGATCGCTCAGCAACCCGCTCGGCGGCGTTCCCAGGCGGTCTATGTCACGAAGGTAGACGCCGGCGTTCGGGCGAGCGCTCGAGCAGATCCGTCGATCCGTGAGCAGCACGCCCAGCTCGCCGCTGCCCGCCATGGTCTGGTCGTAGAGGGCCACGACTCGCTCGCCCTCTTCGAGCGGCTCGACGTAGTTTCCTAGCGCCAAGTGCAGGGGGTCCTCAGGGATCCGCGGCGCGACGTGAACGCCATAACTCCGCGCGAGGGCGGCCTTGATCGCCGCCTCCGCAGCGCCGGCCATGTCTTCGGTCGGGCTCGCCTTGCGGGGCCGATCGCTCTCGGCGAGGACCGCCGAGGCGCGTCGCTGGTAGTTCCCGTCCAGGATCGACTGATAGTCGCCACCTGCGATCCAGTGCTCCAGCTCTTGGGCTCGTTTGACCGGCCAGGGGTGGCTCCGCCCGTGCTCGAGCGCCGCTCGCCAGAGCGAGTCGGTTCGCTTGTGGCCCTCTTCCTCGAACTCGCGCGCTTGCTCGAGGAAGGCGTCGAGGCTGAGCTCCTTGGCGATTCGGCCCACGGGGCCCGAGCTGAGCTTCATTTCGGTTCGGAGCGCGATCTCGCGGTCTTGGACCGCGAGCAGTCCAGCGCGATCCGCCGTCAGCTCCGCGCAGCGCTGCCAGTGCATGAGCGCTGCGAAAATGCTGGCCTCAAGCAGGGGCCCCAGGATCGGGGGACCCATGCCCCCGAGCAAGCTCAGGATCGAGCCCAGGCTGCGCGCGACCATTCCATAGAGGACGTGGCCCGCCAGCATGTGGCCGAGCTCGTGGCCAATCACGCACGCCAACTCGTCGTCGTCGAAGGCCTCCACGATCCCAGACGTCAGGACGACGAAGGGCGCTTCGACTCCAGCGGTGTAGGCGTTGACTCGCACGTCGTGCTGGAGGTAGAGCGGCGGCGGCTCGACGTCGAGCCGTCGGCAGACCTCGAGGTGGATCGCGTAGATCGAGCCGACTTGCTTCTCCGAGAGCCGGAGATTGCTCGATTCGTTCATGACTCGCCAAATGCGATCCCCGCCGTGCTTGGCGAGGGTCCGCATGAGCTTGTCGAACCCGACGGTCTTCTTGAGCGCCTCCAAAGCAGCCCGGTCGGCGGGGTGCTCGAAGCTCTGGCTCGAGATCTGTTTGAGAACAACGGCCACTCGGTCTCCTCAGCTGCGGCAGGACACGGCGGGTGCTACCCCGCGCCGCACTCACAGCTTCGATTGTGCCGGATCTCGGCACTTGCGTCCGAGGGAGCGATTCGCGTGCCGCTTGCTCCACGGTAGCCGAGCCGGCTGGCATGGTGGTGTCATGAGTCCACCCCTCTTCTGTTCCAGGCCCTTCGCGAAGCGGCCTCTCTCCCTGATCGCGGCTCTGTTGCTGCTCCTCGCGACCGCGAGCGCCCCCGCCAGGGCCGAGGAGCCAGTCTCGACCGCCGAGCGCAAGCGGCTCCAGCGCGTGGTGGTGGCCTGGCTCAAGCTCGGTAGCTACGGCGCGAAGCGTCGCCTGGCCGATCAGGCCCGCGACTGCCTCGCTCAAGCGCGGGAGGCGCTGCCTGACTCCCCGCGCGTGGCGGCTTTCGCCAAGGCGGCCAAGGGAATCAAGGGCACGGCCAAGAAGTCGGCGCTCAAGGCCTATCAGAGGAAGGCCAAGAAGACCCGGGCTGAAGTCGCCAAGATCTATGAGGGCTTGGCCGCCTCGGCCCCAGGAGCGCGTCGACTTCGCTATCTAGCGCGCTCCCTGCGAGCAGAGCGAGCCCCTTCGCGCTGGAAGGCTCTTGGAACGGCTCTCCCGGCGGCTTGGTCCGCGGGGGCCCGCGCTGAGGTAAGCGCGACCGCAAAGGAGCTCAGCGCTCTTGACCCTCCTGCCGACCTGCGCCCGCTCCTTGAGCAGTACGTGCGCCTGGCGGCGGTCGGCGGGGTGGTCCTCCGCAGGGCGAAGGGCCACGCCATGCGCTACTACCTCTCGCTGCCCGCGAGCTTTGACCCGACCGCGAAACGGGAGTGGGCAATTCTGGTGGCCGTCGACGGCGCGGGCTCGAACTTCGAGGGCTGCGCGAAGGGCTTCGCCAAGGCCCGCGGGGACCTGCCCTGCCTCGTGGTTTCCCCTTGCGGGTTTGCGAACACAAACGCGATCCGCGGCAAGCAGCGGAAGCGCTACTTGAAGTGGTACGACGAGAAGACGCTGGCCAAGGCCGAGGCGGATCGCTTCGAGTTCGATCGGGCGGGACTGATCGCGATCCTCGACGAGCTCCGCGAGGAGTTTGGGACCTCGGCCCAGGCCTGCATTACCGGGTTCTCGGGGGGAGGGAACCTGACCTACCAAATGATCTTCCGTCACCCGGAGCGGCTCCTCGCGGCCGCGCCTGCTTGCGCCAACTTCACACGTCCCGGCTGGGCGGTCGCGAAGGGAGCTTACTCGTCCGACGCCCTCCAGCTCCCGATCTACGTGATCACAGGCGGAAAGGACCCCCACCGGCGCTGGACCCACGGCAAGGAGGGAAGGCCTGGGATCGAACCCCAAACCGACGAGGCGATCCAGACCCTCGAGGCCGTTGGGTTCTCTGCCGTCAAGCGGACGCTGCTCCCCAACCTCGGGCACAGCCCCGCGCGCGCTCAGGTCATGAAGTTCTTCGGGCCCTACCTGCGAGGGGACCGAAAGCGCTCAGATCCCCCTGCGGACCCTCGCTAGCCAACGCAGACCCGCGTCACGAGCGACCGCGAGGCTGATCAGTTGGGGCAGGCGAAGAGCACGAGGGTCTTCTCCCCTTCTGCGTTCCGTTCGGTCGCGAGGACGAAGTCACCCTTGGCGTCGCTCGTGACGGCCTCGAAGCTCAGGTCGGATCCGGGAGTTGAGCGAGCAAGCTCGACGCTCTTGCCGGTCGGGAGCGAGAAGACCGAGTTCCGGTAGAAGAGGCGGTCCCTGGCCAGAAAGTCAAAAGCGGACGAGGTCGGGAGCTCGGCTGCGAATGTGGTCGAGAGCTCTCCGGTCTTGCGCTCGATCACGTGGACTTTGGCTGCCTGGGAGTCGCGGGTCACGACGCAGACCCACGCGTCGGAGGCGGCCATGCCTTGGACGTGGCCCGTTTGGCCGAGCGAAGTGCGGACAGGAGTCGCCGAAGCGATCCCCACGCTCAGCAAGGTTAGAGCGACCCCAATCCCGATCCGGTTCATGTTCACCCCTGTGAATCAACTCGGTAGTCTCGCCGCCCCTCCGCCAGAGTGTGAGCGTCTTTATCCGCGCTTGGGCCAGCGTCAGTCGCCCCGGTTCGCGCGGCGTGCGACGAGACGCGCTTCGTGGCGCCCCTCCTCCAGCCACCCTTCTTCCAACGAGAGCACCTCCAGCGCGGAGGGGACGAGCCCGGCCAGCTCGCCTTCGCCGAGGAGGAAGCGCGCCGAGGGGTGGGGGTGGCGTTCGAGGTTGCAGACCGTCGGCTGGCAGAAGAGGAGCAGGCCACCCGGCGCGAGGACCTCGGCGAAGCGCGGGAACAGATCGCGCTGGAGGTAGTGGAACGAGAACACGACGTCCCAGGGCCCTTCGGGGAGCCCGTCTCGAGCCAGGTCGCGAACCAGGGTCGTGGTCGAGAGGCCAGCCTCGTGCGCCAACTGAGCGGCATGGGCCAGACCCGTCGGGGAGACGTCGCAGATCGTGACCTCCAGGCCTCGCGCCGCGAACCAGAGCGCGTTCCGCCCGTCGCCGCCCGCGAGGTCGAGGACTCTCCCCCTTGGCGGGAGCTCGGCGGCCGCGAACTCGAGGAAGCTCGTGTGCTCGCGCGCCACGGCGCCGCGCTTGGCGTAGCGAGCGTCCCAACGCTCGCGGTCTCCGGTCGCGCTGGCCTCCACCGCGCTCAGCGGGCGTCGGCGAGCTGCTGAGCGAACTCGCGGACGCTGTCGGGTCGCTTGTCGGGGTCCTTGTCGAGGGCGCTCTTGATCAAGGCGTTGAGTGACTTGGGCGCCTTCGGTGCGGCCTTCTTGAGCGGGACGAAGCTGCCCTTCTCGTTCAAGTCGGCGAGGTCGAACATGCTCTTGGCGAAGAACGGGACCTTCCCAGTCAGGCACTGATAGAGCATGGCGCCTAGGGAGTAGACCTCGCTTTGCTTGGTGGCTGCCGCCCCGCCCAGCAAGAGCTCGGGCGCCATGTAGAGCGGCGTTCCGATTCGCTGGCCCTCGCGGGTCAGGTTCATTTCGGACTCGCTGTCCTTGGCGAGGCCGAAGTCGGTCAGGACCGGGTCCTTGTTGTCGCGAAGGATCACGTTGTCGGGCTTGAGGTCGCGGTGGAGGATCGACTGCTCGTGCGCGTAGGAGACTGCTCCCGAGAGCTGTCGCATGATCCGGAGCGCCTCGTCGGAGCCGAGCGCGCCCTTGTCGTCGAGGTAGTCCTTGAGGTTCTTGCCCGGCATGAAGTCCATTACGAACCACAAGAGTCCGTTGACGACACCCGCGTCATGCACGTGCACGATCGCGGGGTGGCTGAGCTTCGCCATGGTCCGCGCCTCCTGCATGAAGCGCTGGCGGATCTCTTCGCTCGGGTTGAAGTGCTTGAGCACCTTGAGCGCGTAGGGCGTCGGGTGGCCAGATTGGTGGCTGACCCGATACACGATCCCCCAGTTGCCAGCGTCGAGGTATTCCTCGACGGTCCAGTCTCCGACTGGGAATCGCTCGACGTGGTCGGGCACCTTGAGCTTGCGCCGAATCGCTCGATCGGCTCCCTCCCGCTTGACTGGAGGACCCCCGGGAGGAGGGCCCTGGGGCGGATAGCCTTGGCCCTGGGGTGGGTAGCCGCCCGGAGGGACTTGGCCCGGTGGGGCTTGGGCCGGCGGGCCGAAGTCGAAGTCGATCGCGCTCCCCGCAGCGGTGACGTCTCCAGCAACCTGCTGCCAGTTCGAGACGGCGCGCTCGACGGTGCTGCTGTCGAGCATGTTGGGGTTTTGGTACGTCTGCGTATAGCGCCCGCTGTCCGTCACGTAGGGGATCTGCTCGATCGCGTGCATTTGCGACGAGTCGACGTAGGTCTGGTGGAGCTGGGCGACAATGGTCTGGTAGTGAGGGACGCTCAAGAACCCGCGCGCGACGAGGACTTGGCCAAGAGTGGTCACCCCCCCCTTGGAACTCACACGCCGCACGTCTTCGGCGCAGTCTTCCAGGGTTCTCTGGTCGACCAAGCCCCACGCGATCAATGCACGAGCCAACACCACGTCTTGGCGACTGAGCGACACGCTAGTCCTCCGGCGTTGACCAGCATATGTCACGAATCTCACCCGCGCCTCCCTAGGCCTGCTGGGAGGCGAAGGGAGGCCATAGCCAGGCTCCGCCTGAGTTCAGAGGCAGGCCAGACCCATCGAATTCGACGATTGACCGATTCCCAGGCCTGCCCTATTATCCCGGCGCTCGTCCAGGGGCCACGTAGCCCCCTTTACAACGAGGATTACGACTTTGGCAGCAGGCACACTAGCCTTGGCCACACCTCCACCTGGGAGGACACCGCGCACCCCTGCGCGGCGTGTCGTGTCGTTGAAAGTGGTCGAGCAACATCCCCATACATTTTGGAACTGCGGCGTCGCCGTTGTCTGGGCGGGTAGCACCTCGCCATCCAACAACGGTCCCGTGACGGGAATCTCCCAGTCACGTGGCAACCAATTCCCCGCGGCCCCTGATTCCCCTCGACTCTGCGCTGTGCGCGAGCCGGAGGAGGGTTTGGGACTGCGCTTAAGAGGCGGGTCTTTCGAGACCCAGTCTTTTGAGACCCAGCGGGAACCCAGGCGAGGCCGGACGCCGCCTGGAGTATTTGCATGTACGAAAAGAAGTGGTCCCTCACCAAGAAGCCGTTCGAGAACGATCTCGACCTCGACTTCTTCTTCGAGGACGCGAAGCATCACAAGGAGGCGCACATTCGCCTCCTCTACGCCGCCGAGCAGCGCAAGCCTCTTGCTCTGCTGATCGGTGAGGGCGGGGTCGGCAAGACCTACGTCGCTCAAACCGCGCGCGCCAAGTTGAGCGAGCGGAAGAACACCCTGACTGGTTGGGTCTGCGCGAGCGGGCTCGAGAGTTCGGCGTTCTTGCGGGCCGTTAGCCTGAGCTTCGGGCTCAAGGCCGCCCCGACTCGTGAGGAGCAGGCCGCTGCCCTCGTCCTCGGTCTGACCAAGCACGCCGCCAAGAAGGGCCACTCGGTCCTGTTTGTGGACAACGTCGAGGCCGCCGACCAGCGCTTCCTCGACGAGGTTCGGTTCCTTCTCGACCAGACCAGCCCCGAGGGGCGTCCGCTCCTCACGATCGTGCTCGTCGGTCACCCGCGCCTGCGCGGCAACCTCAAGCGCCGCCAGAGCCTGGTTCAGCGCCTCGAGGTCGGCTACGAGATTCTGCCTTTCGAGGCGGACGAGGCTACGGCTTACATTCTTCACCGTTTGGCTCAGGCTGGCGGCGCGGACGACCTCTTTGACGAGGGCGCCCTGGAGAAGGCCGTCAAGAGCGCGGCGGGCTACCCCCGTCTGCTCAACCGGATCTGCGATTTGGCCCTCCTGATGGGCATGATCGAGAACCTCGACAAGATCGAGGCCAAGCAGATCGAGGGCGCCAGCCAAGAGCTGAGCGACCTGCGCGCGATCGGCAGCGGCGGTGGCCGCAGCGACAGCGACAGCGACGACGGTGGTCGTGGCCGGGGTCGGGGTCGTGGCCGTGATCGCGAAGAAGGCAGTCGGGGTCGTGGCCGAGGCGGCCGGGATCGCGAAGAAAGCGGCAGCGGCGGCGGTCGAGGCCGTGGTCGAGGCCGGGATCGTGACGAGGAAGGAGAGGGTCGTGGCCGTGGCCGAGGCCGAGGCCGTGGCCGGGGTCGGGGCCGCAAGGACCGCGACGAGAGCACCGAGAACACCGAGGCCCCAGCGGAGTCCGCCGAGGACAGCGACTACGACTTCAACGCCGAGGAGTACAAGGACATTGAGAGCATGAACGAGCTGATCCAAGGCTCGCTCAAGGTCGTCCCCGGCGGTGGTCGTCGTCGTCGCAAGGCGGCCAAGCGCCCCGAGCGTGGTGACCCGCTCCAGTACTTCGACGCCCCGAGCGGCGAAGGCGAGACCGCCGAGGCCAGCGAGGCCAGCGAGGCTAGCGAAGGTGGCGAGGCCGAGACCAGCGAGGGCGAGGGCGACGGCAAGGGCCGTCGTCGTCGTGGCCGCGGGCGTGGTTGTCGTGGCAAGAGCGCGGACACCGACGCGGAGTCGACCAGCGAAGAGGGTGCGCCTGTGCCCGCTGCGTCGGACGACGACGATTTCGGCGGAGGCCTCGAGGCCTCCGAGGAGCGTGAGCCGGTCAAGGCCGCAGCGGCGCCGGCGCCAGCCAAGGCTAAGGCCAAGGTCAAGGTCAAGGCGGCTCCCGCCGAGGCTCCCGAGGACGACTTCGGGGCAGGCCTCTAAGCCTCCAGAGTTCGTCTAAGAACTTGAGCGAGCGGGCTGGGAGACCAGTCCGCTCGTTTCGTTTGGTTCGCGCTTCAGTTGGGTGCAGTTGAGCTGAATGACAGCTCGCCGCACGCGTAAGTCCCATCAGCGTCATCGGTTGCGACGTGGAGCGCCCGCCTGCCGCGGCCGAGAAGGCGC
>JAESQQ010000380.1 GCA_016765095.1 Planctomycetota bacterium
CGGCCCGCGGCGTCTCGCTCCCGCCCGCGCTCGGCTGGGCCGGACTCGTGATCGCGTTCCTCGCCTCCTCAGACGCAATGGTCTCTCGCTCGGGCGAGCGAATGCTCCGTGGCTGGTGGATCGCAGCCCTCGGCCTCGGCCTGACCGCGCTCTGCTGGCGGGGCTCGACCGACCTCCTCGCAGCCCTCGTTCTGCTCCTCGCGACGCTCAGCCTCTGGGCCGACGGCGCCGCGCACTGCCTCGGGACCTGGAACGTCAACGCCTGGCGCGGACTCCGCCGGCTGGCACCCGGCGCCGGTGCGGCCGCGCTCCTGGCGCTGGTCGGGACCCTCCTCCTCCTCTGCAGGCACCTCCACGCGACGCTCGACCTCTCGGCCCAGGGGATTGCGCTCGCCGCGGGCTGTCTGCTCCTCCTCGGAAGCGCACTGCGAGTCGCGGCCTGCGCGATCCGCGGCGCGGCCGTACGCCCCGAACGCGGCCCGATTACTCACTTGGCTTTTGTTCCGGCCCTCGCCCTCCCCTTCCTCGCCCTCGCCAACCAGAGCTTCGAGATCAACGTGCTCGGGGCCGGACTGGCGACGCTCGCGCTTATCCTCGCAGGCGGCCTCTCCCGTGGCCCGGTGGGCGGAGCCGCGCACCACCGCGATCGCCTGGTTCGAATCCTCGAGCCCTATTCACCTCAGCGAAGGCTCGTGCAACCCCTCCTCAGCCAAGCGCGCAAGTGCGCGGCCCGAGAGGAGCGCTGGTTCGAAGGTGCTCGGCTCGGGGCCGTCTTGGTCCGCCTCGTGCAAGGCTCCCTCCGCTCGCCCCAGCGCTTCGAGGCCTGGCTCAGCACCCGTAGCTTCTCGCCACCGAGCCGATCCCCCTGGCGCACCGCCGCTCTCGAGGTCTTTGTGTTGCTGGTCGCCCTCGCGGTGGCCCTGTTCCTGCTGAGGAGCTGAAATGTCCGAGCCGCTCGTCCCGCCGATCGTGCCCTGCGCCTCGTTCCGGTTCCGCGACACAGCCGAAGTCCTGCGCGCCATGGAAGGCGAGGACTTCCTCTACTCGCGGCTCAACAACCCGACCGTGGTCGGCGTCGAGGAGGAGCTCGCTGAGCTGATCGGGGCCGAGCGAACGCTCCTGTTTGGCTCGGGAATGGCCGCGATCTCGACGGCCTTGATCGCGCTCCTCGAAGAGCGACCGCTGCTCGTGGTCCAAGAGCAGGTCTACGGCGCGACCTGGCAGCTCACCCGCGAGATCTTGCCTCGACTCGGCGTCGAGATCGTGACTTTCCCGAGCGACGGCTGGGAAGAGACCTTCCAGGCCTTGGCCGGGCGCGACGTCGGCGTGGTCTACGCCGAGTCTCCGACCAACCCGGGCCTCGAGATCACCGACCTCCGCCGGCTCGCCGCCGCCGCTCACGAGCTCGGGGCGCGGCTCCTCGTCGACAACACCTTCGCGAGCCCCGCCCTCCAGCGTCCCCTCGAGCTAGGGGCCGACGTCGAGCTCCACTCGGCGACGAAGTATCTCGGCGGCCACCACGACCTATTGGCAGGCGTCGTCGCGGGACAAAAGGACGTGCTAGAGCTGGTCTTCAAGCACCGCACGATCCTGGGCGGGATCCTCGACCCCTTCCAAGCCTTCCTGCTCCAGCGAGGCCTCAAGACCCTCGTCCTCCGCGTCGAGCGCCAAGCCGCGACGGCGCTCGCCCTCGCCGAGTGGCTCGAGGGCCAGGCCGGCGTGGCCCAAGTCCTCTACCCAGGCCTGAGCGGACACCGCGGCCACGAGATCGCTCGGGAGCAAATGGAGGCCTTCGGAGGCGTCCTGTCCTTTGTGCACGAAGGCGGCGAGGCGGGAGCCCGGCGCTTCAGCGAGTCGCTGGAGGTGATCTCCATCGCGGCCAGTCTGGGCGGAACCGAGACCCTCGTGACGCTCCCCTCGACCACGACCCACCTCCGCCTCAGCCCCGAGGAGCGCGCGGCGGCCGGGATTCCGCCTGGGTTGGTCCGCTTGGCCGTCGGGCTCGAGGACCCAGCCCTCCTCCAAGCCGACCTCGCCCGCGCGCTCGGCTAGTCTTGTTCGGCCCGATCGGGGACATCTTCGATTAGCCTCTCTCGTCCCCCAAGGAGAGCTATGAGTGTCCTGCGCGAGATCATGACCCCGGAGGTTCACACCCTTCAGCTCAATCAAAAGCTGATCGACGCGATCAAGTTCCTGCACGACCACAAGGTCCGCCACATTCCAATCGTCGACAGCGAAGGAGCCTTGGTCGGCGTTCTGACGGATCGCGACGTCAAGCGCGCGACACCCAGCCCGCTCGCGCCCAACCAGCGTGAGGTGTGGGAAAACGTCGTGACGGGGACAGACCTCGAGCGCGTCATGAGCCGAGACCCGATCACGGCAACCGGCGACACGACTCTGATCGAGGCGCTCCACCGCCTCGTCGAGGACCGAATCGGCTGCCTCCCGATCCTCGAAGACGGCAAGCTGGTCGGAATCGTGACCGCCCGCGATTTGTTCCGGGCGTCGCTGACGGCCCTCGAAGCCGCCCAGTCATAGACCGGGTCGAGGCGACATAGTGGAGCGAACGACCGACGACCAAGAGGCCCTTGAGGTCCTCGGCGTTCTCTGGGAGCGAGAGCGCATCGCGAGCCGCGATCGGTTCCGTGAGGAGCGTGACCTGCTCCCCTTCGCCGACCGGATTCGTCGTGGCCAGGCGCTGCGCGCGCTCGAGGTCGACGAGGTCGCTCCGGCCGCCGGCGACATGAGCCTCCTCTGGCTGACCTGCGGCGTGAGCGCCGAGCTTGAGGGCTTCCGGCTCAGCCCCGGACAGCCGGTCCTCCTCTGGCGCGACCGCCCCGACCAGAAAGAGGCCCTCGCCGGGACGCTGACCCGACGGCGCGGCGGGCGACTTGGAGTCATGGTCCACGGCGACACCGGCTGGGCCGAAGAGAAGGCCCTCAACCTCGACCGCGACGACTCAGACGCGACCTTTAGGCGTGGAGCTCAGGCGCTCCACTTCTTCCGCGAGGCACCTGCCAAGGAGCCGACGGGCCGACTCCGCACGGTGCTCTTTGGAGACGACGAGCCGACCTTCGGCCCCCCCGACACCACGCCGCTGATCGACGGCGAGCTCAACGAGCCCCAGCGCGAGGCCGCCGCCCACGCCCTCGCCGCCAAGACCGTGGCCTTGATCCATGGCCCCCCGGGAACGGGGAAGACGCGAACCTTAGTCGAGGTGATCCGGCGTCACGTCGCCGCCGGGCGCCGAGTGCTCGCGGCCGCTGCGAGCAACCAGGCTATCGACAACCTCGGCGAGCGCCTCGTGGCCGCCGGCATTGACGTGCTCCGCCTCGGCCACCCGGCCCGGGTCTCGCCCGCTCTCGAGCCCTGCCTGCTGAGCACGCAGTTGGCGGCGTCCGAGGAGACGCGCCTCGCGCGCGAGTGGCTCCGTGAAGCTCAGGAGCTCCGCCGCGGCCTCAATCGAACTCGTCGCGGGACGACGGATTGGAAGGCGCGACGCGAGGAGCGCCGCCAGACCCGGAATGCGATCGGACGCCTCCACAAGGACGCCCGCCATCAATTCAGTCGCACACGCCGGGCCCTGATCGAGGGTGCCTCGGTCGTGTGCTCGACCGCCGCCGGCGCCGACGCGAAGCTCCTCGGGAGCATGCGCTGGGACGTGGTCGTCCTCGACGAGGCGACTCAAGCCGCCGACCCGATCGCGCTCTCCGCCCTCTCACGAGGGGACGTGGCGGTCCTCGCGGGGGACCCCTGCCAGCTCCCGCCAACCGTGATCGACGCCCAGGCAGAGCGAGACGGCCTCGGGACGACCCTCTTCGAGCGCCTCGCCGCCCAGAGCCCCGCGAGCTGCCGGCTCCTCGAAGTCCAGCACCGAATGCACGCCTCGATCGCGGCCCACCCCAACGCCAGCCACTACGAAGGCCGACTGGTCAACCACGAGTCCGTCGCCGCCCACACCCTCGCGGACCTAGGCGTCGCTGACGATCCCCTCCGCCCCGGGCCCCTGATCCTGATCGACACGGCCGGCAAGGGCTGGGACGACGAGCGAGGCCCCGACGACCCGAGCACCCGCAATCCTCAGCAAGCCGAGCGAACGGCCGCTGAAGTCCGCCGTCTCATCAGCCGTGGCCTGCCTCCGCGCGACGTCGCGGTGATCGCCCCTTACGACGCTCAGGTCCGCCTCCTGCGGAGCCTCCTCGAAGAAGAGCGCCAAGCCGGGCTCTCCGTCCGCTCGATCGACGGCTTCCAAGGCCAAGAGCGCGAGGCCGTGATCGTGGATCTCGTCCGGAGCAACTTCGCGGGGCAAGTCGGCTTCCTCTCCGACACCCGTCGCCTCAACGTGGCCTTCACCCGCGCGCGCCGCCTGCTCCTCGTGGTCGGCGACACGGCCACGATCACGCGGCTCAACTACCTGGCTGGCTTCCTTGAGACCGTTGAGGCCGGCGAGGGCTATGTGAGCGTCTGGAGCGATGAGGCCGACCTCCTCTAGGCACTAACTCCTTTCGATACGACTGTTTCTTTTCGGAAACGCCAATCTCACAACCTGAGGTGATAATGAAACGAAAAGGAAAGGATCTGACTCCAGCCGCGTCCGGAACGGACGGCCCTCGCTTGGAGGGCGTGCAAAAGCAGGACTTGCGTCCTCGGTGTCCCGGCGGGCCCCAGCTTTGCGCTTGAGAGCCTTGGAACGAAGGAAGGCACCCTCAGATGGCCCTAGAGACGACCCCTTGGCGGCAGCTCTGCCTCGCGAGCGCTGGCTGTGCTCTGACTCTCCTCACGCTCTCGATCGGAGCGAGTGGCTGCAACTCAGGCGGCCGGCCGTCCGCCGCGACCGCGGCGGCCACGAGCTCGGGAGCGACCACCGCCACGAGCTCGGGGACCGTGATCAAGGCGACCCTGCCGAAGTTCTACAAAGTCGACGTCACGATCACCGGCGGCGGCGCAGTCGACGTCCAGCCACGCCAACCGTCTGGGGGCTACGCCGCTGGGACGACGGTCTCCCTCCAGGCGAAGCCCGACTCGGGCTCGGTCCTCAAGAGCTGGGGCGGCTCGCTCGGCAGCGACGACCGCTATCAGCTCAGCTTTCAGATCACGGCCGACACGTCGCTGGCACCTGAGTTCGAGATCGCCGTCGCCGGGACGCCTCTCGCCGGGTTCAGCGTCACCGGCGAGACGAGCTGGGTCGCCCCGCTCGCCGTTCAGTTCACCGACCAATCCACGGGCACGGTCACCCGCTACGCCTGGGAGTTTGGCGACGGCGGCTCCTCGAACGTCGCGAGCCCGCTCTACACCTACACCACGCCGGGGACCTACACCGTCGTGCTCCGCGTCTATGACGACCAAGGACAAGCAGGGGCGCCCGTCGTTCAGGAGAAGTTGATCACGGTCGCCGATCCCTCGCAGGGCTCGCGCTACTGGTACACCGGCGCGCAATACGGCAACCCAGCCGTCGAGAACACCGCCGCCGAGCGCAAGCTCGCCCAGGAGATCCTGACCACCTGCAACCGAGAGCGCGCGACCGCCGGTGTCCCTCCCCTCAGCTACGACTTTCAGGCCGAGAGCGCAGCCAAGGGGCACAGCATCGACATGGCCAAGCGCGGCTACTTCGACCACGTGACCCCCGAGGGCTGGCAGCCAACCGATCGCCTCCGCGCGACCGGTGCCAAGGGCTACGTCGGGGCCGGCGAGAACCTAGCTGCCGGTCAACCGACGCCCGCCGACGTCATGAAGAGTTGGATGAACAGCGCTGGCCACCGGGCCAACATTCTCAGCCCTGACTTCACTCACCTCGGCGTCGGGGTCGCGACCTACCAAGGCTCGACGCTGATCTGGACCCAGGTCTTCCTCAAGCGCTAGCCATGCTCCTCAAATTCCAACCGACCTGTTCGGAGCAGTCGCTCCGATCCGCGCTCCCTTCGTGCCTCCTCAGCCCCCCAGCGACGCCATGAACCCTGCCGCCGCCACCTTGACCCTGATCGCTGCCAGCGCCGTGGCTCCGAGCCTAGCGCTCGCTGGAGGTCAAACGCCGACGGGGATCCGCGGTCAGCTCGAGTCCCTCGCAGGCCGGAAGAAAGGAGCGAGCGAGACCAAGCGCCTCCAGATCCGCTTCGCGGCCCCAAGCTGGGAGGAAATGGAGTATGCGCGGGGTCTGGGGAGCGTCCTTCGGCGCACCCGAGCGCGCGCGGAGGGGATCACCTACCGTGGGCTGGCCGGGGGCAAGACGATCCTGCGAGGACGAGGCGTCCGGGTCGACCTCGGCGATCGGGCTCGAATCGAGCGGATTCGATTTGCGACGCGCGGCGCAGCCCGACGATTCGCGGTCCTGCACGTCGCGCTCGGAAGCGACGCTTGCCTGGTCGAAGTCCGAGGCCGCCAAGTGGGAGTCCTGCGCGGGTCGGCGGTCGCCTCCGAGCGCCAAGTCCTCGCGGCCCGAGACGCCCTCTGGAAGGGGCTCCCCGCCCCCAGCGTCCAACGGCCAACCCTCCTCCTGGCTCGCCCGGCGCGCGAAACGGTGATCGTGCACGGCGCCCTCGACTGGCGAAGTCGAGGCGTGCTCCGCCAGCTCCTGGATCGCAGCGAGACCGACGTCGAGAACCCCGGCGCGGAGGCGGCCCGGGCGCCGAAGGGCGAAATGCGCCAAGACGGCTCGGGCCGAGTCAGCGCCTGGATCGACGCCACGCGCCACGCCAAGCGGACCGCCGCGCTCAGCGAGACCCTCTCTCGTGTCCCCGCGCCGAACCGACGAGGTGTCGACGGTTCCCTAGCGAAGGAGACCCGCCGCATCGAACGAGCGGTCACGCGACGGGCAGTCACGCAACAGCCCGTTGACTCTCTGGAGGAGACCGAGACCCACGAGCAGCAAGCCAGGACTTTCCGCGGGCGGATTAGCCTCTCGCTGCGCAGTCAGCCGGGCGGCGCCTGGAACAGCGACCTCCGAGCCGGCGAGCGCTGCCTCGTGGTCGGGCGGGTCGGGTCCTGGCTCGAGCTCGCCGACATGAGCGGCCGGCCGCTGGGTTGGGTGCTCTACAACGCGGACACATGCACCCTGACCGGGGCGAGGCGCTAAACCGCGGCCAGCAGCAGCGCTCACTTGCCCAAGCGCTCGAGCCCCTCTTGAGCAGCCCGACGAACCTCCTCGTTCTTGCTCTGAATCGCCTGGCGATACCACTCGACGGCTTGGGCTTCGTCCTTAGTCACTCCACGGCCGCCCTCAAGGAGCCGAGCCAGGTTGATCATGGCCCCTTCATGGCCAGCCTTGGCGCAGACGCGAAACAAGCCCGCTGCTCGTGAAGGGTCCTTGGCGACACCGCTCCCGACGTTCAGCATCAAAGCCAGGTTGAGCATGCCCTCCCGGTCGCCGGCGTCGGCGGCCCGCTCGAACCATTTCGCGGCTCTGGCCTCGTCCTTCTCCACCCCTTCGCCACGCACCAGCAGGGAGCCCAAGTTCGCCATGGCGTTCGCGTTGCCCTGCTCGGCCGCGCGGTGATACCACTCCACCGCCCGCGCCAAGTCCTTGGCCACCCCGAGGCCCTCCTGGAGTGCGAAGCCTCGCCGAAGCATGGCTTCCACGTTGCCCGCCTCGGCCGCGCGGCGATACCACTCCGCCGCCCGCACCGGGTCCTTCGTGATCCCGAGGCCTTCCTGGAGGGCGTAGGCTCGCTGGAACATGGCGTCCACGTTGCCCATCTCGGCCGCGCGGAGATACCACTCCGCCCCCTGCCCCGGGTCCTTAGCGACCCCAATGCCCCCCGCCAAGACCACGCCCAGCCTCAACATGCCCTCCGGTTCGCCGGCCTCTGCGGAGCGTCTGAATAGCTCTGCCGCCTTCGCGAAGTCCAGCGTCACCCCCTTCCCGGACCCAAGCATCATGGCCAGGTGGCACGTCGCCAGGGCATGATCCCTCTCGGAAGCCTGCCGAAACAGCCCCACAGCCTCCTCGAAGCGACCCGCTTCCCGGGCCCTCACTCCTCGCCAGAAGAGTGACTCCACGTCGAAGTGTGGTGAGGCTTGGGGGGAGGGACCGGGGGGAGAGGGGGTCGCAGACGAAGCGCGAGAGCCTAGCGTCAGAGGTGGACGGGTAGGCGAAGGGGAACCAATGGGGCTCTCAGCGAAGAGCCAAGCGACCAGCAACGAGAGCGCGCCCACGACCAGCAACGAGAGCGCGAGAGGATTGGAGCCGCGCTTTGTTCCCGAGGGCTCGAACAGGCCCTTCCGAAGCTCCTCGGCGAACACCTCAGCGGAGGGCGGGCGCTCATGCATTTACTTCGCCATGCACTGCATACAGAGCTTGGCGAGGGCGTCGGGAACTTCCGCGTTGACACGGCGGGGGTCTGGGGGAGCCGCCTCCAGGACTTGAATCAGGACGTTGACCGCGTTCGCTCCGGTGAAGGGAAGCTCGCCGGTGAGGAGGAAATAGAGCAGCGCTCCGAGGGCGTAGACGTCAGAGCGACGATCGACTTGACCAATCTCGGAAGAGACCTGCTCGGGAGGCATGTAGGAGGGCGTGCCGAGGGTCGTCCCCTCCTGAGTCAGGCTCTGCTCGTCCTGCGTAGACCAAGCGGCTCGAAGGCGGTCACGGCGGATCAGTCCGAAGTCGACGAGGACCACCCGCCCGCTGCCGGCCTCGATCATGACGTTCTCCGGCTTGACGTCGCGGTGGACGATCCCCTGTTCGTGGCAGTAGTGGAGCGTCCGCGCGACCTCATTGAGCACCGGACCGAGCGCCTCGAGGCCCGGTGGCCCCCCCCTGGCGAACCCAAGTTGCGAGATCCCGACCACGAATGAACTCCATGGCCATGTAAGGGGTCCCGTCTGGGAGTTCCCCCAGCGCGTCGACCCGGAGCAGGTTCGGGTGGCGGAGGCGGGCGAGCGTCCTGCCTTCTCGCTGGAACCGTCCGCGCGTCTCGGGGTCCGAATCCAGGAGGACCTTGATCGCCACGATCGTACCCAGATCCGAGTGCCGGGCCCTTAGCACCGCTCCCTGGCCCCCCCGGGCGAGCTCCTCAAGAACCTCGTAGGGACCGATCTGCTCCCTCACCTCGCGCTTCCTGGGGAGCGTTGAGTCGCCCCCGGGCGGGAGCGCATAGGCCTGCGGCTGATCACGAAGCGATTGTGCCACCCAAAGCAGACCGTCGGGACTACGCGAGCGATCTGCGACGAACGCCCTCCACCTCGCCACCCCCGGCCATCTTCTCTTCATTAGCGCCTCTTTCACGTCACGAGCGATATCGCCCAAGCTTAACCGACGTAATTCTTTGTATTGCAACGGACTCGCCGCCTGCTCATCGTCTCCTAACGGAGACATTGTGAAATTAAAACGAAATCAAACTGATACGAAAGGAAGCTTAGAGTGCGGCTGCGCTCGCTCTCGAGGGCCCGAAATGCACGGGGCTCGAGGCTGTAGCCCGAAACGATTGGGGTTGTGCTCCAAGTGGGCTCCGCGGCCCCGCACTTGCGACTGAAGCTCTCAGAAGGTGCCCATGTGGGCAGGAGGAAGCTATGCGTCGTTCAGTTGTCTTTGGAGCCTTGATTCCACTCGTCGTCGTGAGCATTGCGGCGGCCGCGAACGAGATCGGAACCGACGCCCAGATCGTTCGGAGTGGCCCGAGCCCGAGGTATCGCGTGGTCGGAACCCTCTCGGAGGGAACCCGGATCAAGATCACGGGGAAGGCCTCACGAAACTACGTACCCGTCCGCTACACGGGCGGCCGAGGACGCGGCTGGGTCCCGGCGAACTCCGTTCGGAAGGTCGGCCGGAAGAAGAAGTCTTCCCAGCCAGGCGCGCTCGGCTCCCACCCGAAATCGAAGGCCAAGAAGAAGGCCGCCAAGAAGAAGGCCGCCAAGAAGAAGGCCGCCAAGAAGAAAGCCGCCAAGAAGAAGGCCGCCAAGAAGAAGGCCGCCAAGAAGAAAGCCGCCAAGAAGAAGGCTGCCAAGAAGAGAGGCGTGCTGAGCTCAAACCCCCAGACCAAGAAGGCCGGCCAGACCACGAAGAAGTCCCCAGGCTCGCGGTCCTCAGGCCCGCAGAAGTCCTCGCAGTCCCCGGGCTCGAAATCGAAGGGCAAGCTCAAGAACGCGCTCAAGAAAGTAGGCCAGTCTCTCCTCAAGAACGTGGTCGGAGGTAGCAAGAACACCAGGGGCTCGAGCAACCCATTCGCCGCGGCGGCCAAGGCCCTCCTTGGCGGGTCGACCGGCAAGAAGGCGACGATCACGGGGGATGCGATCGTCCGCAACGGACCCGGAAACCAGTTTCGCGCCATCACTCTCTTGTTTCCTCCCGCAGAGGTCACGATCACCAGCAACTCCAACGGCTGGTATGGGATCACGCAAGACACCGGGGCCACTGGCTTCGTGCATGGGTCCTTTCTCGGCAAGTCGTCGAGCCTCGAGGACTCGAGCATTAACGGCGGGGTCAACTCGAAGCTCCCAGGCTCTTCGGGTGCTGGAAAGCCTCCCGGCGCGGGCAACGAGACCAAGGGCAGGACGGGCTTCATTCAGCTCAAGGCTTCGGGCGACGGCTACTACACCTACTACAACGCGAAGGCGAAGTGGGGTCAGCCCCGCCTGATCTACGCGATCATGCGAATCGGCAAGCGCCTCAAGGCGGGCGGCCTCCCGAGGCTGGGCGTCGGCGATATCAGCCTCAAGAACGGCGGCAACATCGCAGGTCACGCCAGCCACAAGAAGGGCGTCGACGTCGACTGCCGACTCATGTTTTCGGACAAGACGGAGCACGCCGGCACGATCGACGACCCGACCTACAGCTCGGCCTGGACCACGACCGCGATCCGCCTGTTCCGCGAAGAGATCTCGGTTACGCAACTGTTCTTCAACGACAAGAGCACGATCAAGGCCGGCTACTCAAGCTACTGGAAGAACCACGCCAACCACTTCCACGTCCGAGTTCGCTAAACCGGAGGCTGCGATTCTGAGAGGTCGCCCACGAGGGGGGTCTCACGACTCCCATTCGCTATGAAGGCGACCTCGCTCAGAATCGCGCTCCGCTTTACTAGGAAGAGTTGAGTGTCGAAAGGGGTCTTCGCTGCGTCGCAGGGCTTGTCCCCGAGTCCAGCGCGTTCCGCACTCGAACTGGAGAGAGAATGGGCCAGGAACCCAGGAACCCAGGAATGAGCTTCTGGCTTCCTGGCCCATTCTTCGTCTTCCAAAGGAGTGGCCACCTCTCGGCGGACGGACCGCCCCTTGACCGAACTCCACGGATCCGCCACTCTCGGGTATGCGAATCGTCTGGGTTCTCCCCGTTCTCCTTCTTGCCTCGGCCGCTCCAGCCCTAGCGCAGAACCACGGCGAGCCCTCACGCGGCTGGCGAACCTCTCGTGGGGCTGGCTGGAACACCCAGAGCAATCGCGGTGGACACGTGAGCGGCACCTCTCGCGTCTTTCACGGCGGGGTCTCGAACTCCCGTACGCGTCAGCGCCCAACTCGGCGCTACCTTGCGCCTCAGCGGCGCCACTCGACCCGGCCCTCGGCGCGCCGGAATTCGACGCACCGGAATTCGAACTCAACCCACCGGAATCCGACCCACCGGAATCCGACCCACCGGAATCCGACCCACCGGAATCCGACCCACCGGAATC